>NZ_JBQSXG010000022.1:0-34974 GCF_052378005.1 Psychrobacter sp. AOP31-B2-9 | reverse complement strand
AACTTTAGTATAAGAATCTAGGATACTCTCGTATTACCAGAGCCAACATCAAGATGCAGGCGTACACTCAAGTATTTTTAATACAAACATAATTATTCCCATTAGACCTCTTGCAAAAGTCAGATATTAAGCTCAAGATTTACCAGTCCTGCGAACAGCTTCATTCTTAAATCATAACGTTGACGTCGATTACGATAGCGTTCAGCCACAATTTTGAATAGCTTAATCAGACCTATTTTATGCTCAACCAGAATACGACATTTTGCCAAATATTGATTGGCCTGTTTGCAAAGCGCTAGCAACTCACCGCTTTTTGGTTTCTTAAAGGGGATAAAGGTCTGATCGTGTAGCTTGGCTATACCTTGATAACCGCTGTCTGCTAGATAGCTGGTATTTTTAGGCAGCCAATCAGGACAAGTTTGTTTATAAAGACTAAAGTCATGTACTGAACCGTTGCAGGTTTGCACATCCAATATCAGTCCTGTTTGCCAATGTACGATGACTTGCGCTTTTAAGGTATGTTGTTTCTTTTTTCCACTGTAGTACTGTTTTTGGTTTTTTTTGGCCGTTCAATGGGCGTTTCGGTGGCATCAATGATGACCGCTGACCAATTGATATCCTCAGGCTTACCGTGTGGCAGTTTTCGTGGCAAATCAAATCTGCCTGAGTGGATAAGGATGTCTTCTACTCTTCTGACAATGCGACTGGCAGAGGACTCATGAACGTTGAAGTCCACACCAATATGATAAAGGGTTCGGTATTCACGCCAATAGGTCAGTGCGAGTAAAATCTGCGCCTCTAAGCTAAGTTCACTTGGACGACCTGATTTGGTCTTGGAAGCTTCATGCTCTTGCATGGCTTCTAGCATTTTCTCAAAAGTGGCTTTGTGGATGCCAGTATAACGTTTAAAACCTGCATCGCTCTGTTCAAGTAGTTTGGCTATATTTGGCATATCTTTTAAATATTTAGGGTTCAGTTATAGTCTTTGAGTCTTGAAACTACTTTTGCAAGAGGTCTATTATTTAACTAATATAATTAAGTTATAGCTGTTTAAAACACTTAAGAACAACTTCCATCAAGTTAATCGATAATACAGGTATGCTATAAATACACACACATTGGCGAGCCTGCGACAGGGTCGGTAATCACTTTGGCTTGCACATCGAATATGTCAGCCAGCATCCCCTCCGTCATCACCTCATGAGGGCTGCCCATCATTTGCAGTTCGCCTGATTTTAGTACCACTAACAAATCACAATATCTCGCCGCTTGGTTAAGATCATGTAGCACAACGATGATGCTTTTACCCTTATCCTTTAATTCCCGTATGAGTCGCATCAGCTCTATTTGGTAAGAGATATCCAGATAAGTGGTCGGTTCATCAAGCATAATAATATCGGTGTCTTGGGCTAAAATCATCGCAATCCAAGCGCGCTGCTGTTGTCCGCCTGACAAAGCTTCAAGCGGCGTATCAGCCAAAGAATCAATCGCCATCTCATGCATGACCCTATCTACTATCTGGTTATCGGTAGCACTTAGCTTGCCCCAATGTGAGACATAAGGTGTCCTACCATATTCAACCAATTGTCTAACACTCAAGCCTTCAGGATTGGTCTGCACTTGTGGCAATACCGATATCTGACGGGCAATCTGCCGATTATTTAACTGCGCCATATCTTGTTTTCTAAGTAAAATACTACCCGATTGCGGTTGAATCAAGCGGCATAAACCTTTTAACAGTGTCGATTTTCCGCAGCCATTTGGACCAATGAGCCCAATGACTTTATTTTCTGGCAGCTCAAGTGACAAGTTTTTGATAATATGTTGACCACCATGATAGCCAAGCTGGAGTTCATTCACTGATAGCATCACCACCCCTTATAGCGCGATAGCAGAAAGATAAAATACGGCGCACCAATCACCGAGGTTAAAACGCCAGCTGGTAATTCAATAGGTGCAAATAGACTGCGTGCCAATACATCTGCGCTGACTAAAATGATCGCGCCTATTAGCGCTGACGCTGGTAATAAGATGCGGTGCTGATGCCCAAAGAGCAATCGTGCGATATGCGGTGCAAGCAGTCCAATAAAACTAACCGTCCCTGCCACCGATACAGCCAAACTCGCAATCACCACTGCGATGAGTAAAGTGCTAAATTCTAGTGGTTTGACTGATACACCAAGATGATACGCTGTCTCCTCACCCAGCCCCAGCACATCCAAACGCCACGCTAAATACATGCTGATGACCATCAACGCGGCAAATATAACAGTCAGCATAGGAATATGTTGCCAGCTGCGACCCCACAAGCTACCGGTCAACCAAATCATTGCCGTATTGATTTCAACGGGATAAAGCACCAACAAAAAATTAATCCCACTGGCTAAAAAGGCACTAATGGCGACGCCAATCAGTGCCAAGCGTGCTGGCGTAGGCTGAGATATTTGTGCCAGTAGAATAATAAAACAAAACGCCAATAAGCCGCCAAGTAAGGCTGCGACAGATAACCACCACGTTGGGGCGGTAGGAAGCATAACCAGTAACAAAGTCGCGCAGAACCCTGCGCCAGCACTGATACCCATTAAGTCAGGTGAGGCTAACGGGTTACGAATAACCCCTTGCACTAAGGAACCTGACAGACCAAGACTTGCGCCCACCAATATGGCCAATAGCGTGCGCGGCAATCGATGCTGCCAAACAATAAAATCTTTGTCACCGCTAAATCCTTGCTGTAAATGCTGCCAGATTTGTACTAGTGTTAATTCACTGGCACCAAAGAATATACTGCTAATACTTAGTATAAATAGAAGCACTATAATTAGTCCCACCGCCCTACTTGCCGATTTACGAGCAAATAATGAGTGTAAGAGCGATGCAGAAGCGTTGGTTCTTATTGTCATTTGTTACTTACTTTTATTTTTTGATAAAGGGTTGCTTGATAAAGTATTGAGTCACTTTTGATTAACATAAGCACAAAATTAGCCGTCTTGATTAACTATCCAGTCGCCGTCTGCATGCTAGCGCAATAAAAACGGGTGTCCCAATCAATGCCGTTAATAAGCCCACCGGTGTCTCTGCCGGATAAGCCACTGCCCGTGACAAGACATCTGCCCATACTATCAATATACTGCCAAGCAGCATTGATAATGGTAAAAGCTGCTCATACGCCATGTTCGATACTTGTTTTAACAGACGCTTGGCAACATGCGGGACAATCAAACCTACAAACGCAATGGGACCTGCTACCGCCACACTGACCGCCGTTAATATAGTAATCAATGCCCCGCACGACCATTGCAATGCTCGCAAGTTTATCCCAAGGCTGCTCGCCACTTCATCGCCCAGCACCAAGACATTTAATTTAGGTGATAGCCACCAGCCATAACCCAAGGTCAGCAGCGATATAATTGCAAGCATAGGAATGGACTCCCAGCGCGTATTGGCAATAGAGCCAGCTAGCCAATACAATACCCCATACGCCTGCTCATCCGTGGTAATCAGCGCCGCTCGTGTCATACCGACCAGCAGCGCATTGATAGCAACACCCGACAAGATAAGACGGACAGGATGCACCGGACGACCAGAAAAGTAACCTGCCAATCCTGCAACAAGAGCACAAGAAAGCAGTGCGCCGACCAGCGCTTGTAAAAAGGTAGAGGTTAAAAAGCTAACCCCTAAGCCAATAGAGGATAAGGCCACCACACAAGCTGCCCCCGCATTGATACCCAATACCGCAGGAGAGGCCAGTGAATTTCGCGTCATCACCTGCATCAGCAGTCCTACTACCGCCAAATTAGCACCGACTATAATCGCCACAAGGACGCGCGGCAGGCGAATCTCTATTAATAATTGCGCGGCTAATGAGGCTTGAGTATTGTGCTGCGTCAATAACGAAAATAAATCCGTCAGCGACAGGGTGAATTTTGAATACGCCGTTAATCCTTGCCAGCAGCCAATCAGTAAAATGACTAATAACCCACACCATAATAACGCCCGTATTATCGGACGCTTTACAATAGAAGGTTTAAGTGAGATAGAAGATGAGCGGCTCAGTTTTGTCTCAACCATAAAAGCCGCCCTGCTTTAAACAGACAGTCTTGTAATGGCACATTAATTTGACTCTTTTACAGAAGGACTTGAACCTTCTGCGCCTTGGCTCGATGCAATCTCAAGCAGCTCAGCGGTCATGTATTCAGCAGATTGCATACTGCGATTAAGCGCCCAATAATTGGGATCGACTTCGATGACCTGATTGTTTTTAACCGCCGTTAGCTGATTAAATAATGGTGAGGACTTCCATTCATCATAAATAGTATGATCGTTATAACGCCCAATCAATAGCCAATCAGGATTGGCCGACAATAATTGCTCCAAACTGGTTGCGATATACGCCTCACCTGTTTGCTCAGGAATCGGACTTTTGATACTTAGATGATTAAGTAAGCTGCCAGCATACGAGCTTGGACCATGTAGCCACATGCCTTTATCACTGATAATCGCAAATTGAACGCTGTGGTTAGCAAGAGGAGTGGTTGCCAATTGCGACTTTAAATCTGCCATCTTCTTTAGATGGGTATTGATAACTTGCGACATTTTTTTATCTTGGTGGACGATATGACCGACCAATTGCGCCGTCTGGATATTTTCCACATAACTCTCACCGCGGCTTTTTAGTACGACCGACGGTGCGATGCGATTCAGCTCATCGGCGATGACCGTATGACGCTCATCATCGGCAATAATCAGATCAGGTTTTAAATCAGCAATGGCCTCAAGGCTTGGCTGATAGCGTGAACCGACCGAGGTGTAATCCGAGAGTTGTTTGGTAAACTCGGCAATAATACTGTCAGGCTTATTGTCATCGGCGATACCAACTGGCGTCAGACCTAACGCTAATGCATCCCCTAAAAATGAGTATTCCAAAACCACAATACGCTTCGGGTCATTCGGATAGTTACTTAGATTGGGCAAACGTACTTTAATTTCTTCATCGGTTAGCAGAAGCACGCCATTATTGTCGCTCATGTCACGACTGGCATTTGACTGAGTGGCTGCTACCGATATGTCATTATCAGCATTCAATGGTAGCGTTGCCGTAGCATTGTTTTTTTGATTGATAATAAAAACAATGCCGCCAACGACAATCAATACGATGACCAATAAAGGTAGTATAAGCGTGAGCTTTGGACGTTGATTCATAAATAACCTGTCTTACTATCATGAAATGGATCGAGCTCTAGGAACATAAGAGTTTGGCGTTAACACTTACTCGTTAAAACTCATAGTTATACGTTAACAGCCACGTTCTTGGCGCACCAAGCCCAATTTGATTTTTGCCCGAGAGGCCATTAGTAGCCCCCAGCGCATATTCTTTATCTAGAGCGTTATTTAGATTCAACTGCAGGTTATGTTTGCCCATGCTATAGGCGGTCATTAAATCTACGGTCGTATAACCCGCTAGCTCGACTGCCTCTGCATCTCCGGCATAGCGATCACTAATATAGTTCACACCGCCGCCAATACGCCATTGGTCATCAGGTTGATAAGCTGTCCATAACGAGAACGTTTGGTTCGGTACATCGTTTGGCGTTAGGCCCGTTTTTTTATCTTCTGCGTCAATATAGCTATAACCTGCAGACACATCCCAGTTATCACGTAGCTTACCTCGTGCCTCTAACTCTAGACCTTGATGACGGAACTCATCTTTATCTGTCACTTCGCGATTGTCATTGGTTTTTGGGTCTTCTTTATCAATGCGATAGAGAGAGGCATTGAGCATAATATCGTCATTATTTAAATACGTTTTCACCCCAATCTCTTTTAGGTCGGTTTGATACAGTGCGCCCAATTTTGGATTGATAAACGTTCCAGAATAAGGTAGCTGCCATGAACGCGCTACGGTGGCATAAGCAGAGGTGGCATCATTAAACTTATAGACGACGCCTGTGCGGTAGCTGAATTTGTCGTCGTTAAGTCCACTATCCTTACCATTAGCGCTTTGACTCAGGCGCATATTGTCATAGCGGACGTTACCCACCAATGACCAGTCGCCAATATGATAGACATCTTGCGCAAAGACGCCGACATTTTGGGTGCTGTTTTTACGAAATTTAGGAAACCCTGGGTTGGGGGTTGAACCTGCGCTTGGGTTGGTTGCCGATGTGGGTGGTACATTTTTATCAGTAGCAAGGGTTAAATCAATGTCAATGTCATTGTAATCAGCGCCAAATAATAATTCATGGTTGCCTTTATTCCAAGCTAGCTCTGACTGCAACGTTTTGCTGGTGCGTGGGTCATAACCAAAATTATTAACGGTGCGCCCAACTTTGTCATCCTTCACATCTGCTGATGACTGACGGGTGCCTTTTTGTTCTAACGTGATATGGCTGTATGACACCCGATTGGTCCATTTAAGATCATCGTTGATATCAAACTCATGATTGACCGCCGCATGCCAAGTGTCTGAATCTTGGTAATCATTGGTGCCGCCATAAAAGGTATTGACGGGCACATCAACCGGTTTGCCATCTTTGGAGGGTACGCCGCGATAAGGCACAAGATGCTGACGCATAAAATCAAGGGAGAAATCTAGGGTTTGCTGATCAGTCGGCTGCCAGCGCACTGTCGGGGCAATAAAGACATCGTTTGAATCGACATGATCGACGAAGGAGTCACTACGGCGATACTCAGCATTGATACGCGCGTTGACGGTATCTGATAATTTATGGGAGCTATCGACACGCGCCACAGCTAAGCCATCGCTACCCACTTGCGCTTGCACCTTATCGAAGTCATCGCTTTCCGCTTTTTTGCTGACGAGGTTAATAATACCACCAGCACTGCCGCGACCATATAAAGCGCCTGCTGGTCCTTTGACCACCTCTACGCGCTCGACATTGGCAAGGCTACGATAGGACTGCAATTTGCCATCATCGCGCATGCCATCGCTATAGACATCGTTCAAGCCGTTAAACCCGCGCATAACAAACTCATCTCGGCTGCCCTCACCCAGTGTATTGTTTAAACCTGCAACACCTTTCATAGCGTCCATCACACGCACTGCACCCCTATCTTCTAGCTCGGTCTTAGTAACAACCGATACCGACTGTGGCACCTCTAACCATTCTGTCTGTGTCTTAGTTCCTGATGTTGGCGCATAAGCGGCATAACCTTCATATTTTTTGGCGGTGACCACAATAGGTGCAAGCGTTACAGATGGCTCTGTTGTTGATAGCTGGTTAGGTGTTGCTTGAGCAAGTGATGACGTGCTGAACGCCATCACCAAACCTGTTGTTGTTATGGTTAACCAAAGTTGAGCACGAACCGCGATTACTAGTCGCTTGGGTGGTTTATTAGGCATATACAGGACCATAGAATGCGTGAAGAATAAGTGAGAATACCAACTCTTAGCGAGCAGCGTTTAAGGTAGAAATCTTTAAATAACGACTGGCTATTTGATTATTTTCTGCTGAAATACTTAAAACAAAAATAGCGTCTTAAGCTTATATCCTCTATGTGTATGAATGATAATAGTCTTGCAAATGATAACCATTACTGTTTATAATTGCAACGTTTTAGTAACACTGTCCATTTTCAACTCTTATAAATACACGCTAAATACTTGGAATAATTATGGTTATTTTTTTTAAACGTTCAGCACTTTGTTTAGCGTTGCTTTGTATTTATCAACAAAGTAGCGCTGATGTAACACCTGCCAGCAAAAAAACCAGTTCTAAAACGCATTCAGACAGCGCCATCAATCATCAAGCAGAGACACAAATACCTTCCTTTACCGCAGCGCCAATCATTGTCACTGCAGAAACATTAGGTGATTCTAGTGCTAATCAGGTAAAAGAATTTGCCGGTAATCGCACGGTAATTGATAACGATTTCATTAAGAAAACCGTGAGCAACTCAATTGACGGTGCATTACAGTTTATCCCAGGTGTCAAAATTGACGATGAAACGGGTACAGGTGTATTACCTAACATCTCTATCCGCGGTTTACATGCTAGCCGCAGTGGACAGGCGCAATTTTTAATGGATGGCATTCCGTTAACCTTAGCGCCTTACGGTCACACCGGTCAGTCTATCTTTCCAGCGACCCTTGATAATCTTGAGCGCATCGATGTCGTACGCGGCGGAGCTGCAACCCAATATGGTCCAAATAATGTCGGCGGTGTGATTAACCTCATCACCAAACCTATTGCTAAAGAGACTCAAACTGAAATTGGCACCAATTTAACCGTCTTTGAGAAAAATGGTAAGCCATTGACCAGTTTATACGCGCGGCACAGTCGCTGGTTAAATGACAAATTAGGTGTACAAGTAGAAGCCAACGGTATTAAGGGCGATAGCTTTAGAGATCACTCAGACACTGAAGTCACTAATCTACAAGCCAAAGCACTTTGGTATATTGACGACAATCAGGAACTAGAAGGGTTCTTGCAATACTATGATGCCGACACAGAAATGCCGGGGGCACTGTCGCCCTCTGCCTATGACCAAAATATCGAACAGAGCCAGCGCCCATTTGAAGCATATCAAGGCAAATCAACGCGCTGGCATGCTAAGTACAAAAACTACTTAGATATCGGTGATGAAGCCGTCTTAGACCTGACGACCTTTGGACATCATGCTACTCGTAACTTTGAGTGGGGATTTAACTCACAAGCGAACAAACAGGGCGTACATTGGGCAGACCCTGCTATTGCAGCAGACAGCCTGCGTACCTCACCTCGTGAGTTTACTGTTTATGGCGTGGAGCCGAAGTTTTCTGTGAAGCTTGGTGATGGCAAAAATATCAAACATCACTTAATTAGTGGCATGCGCTACGTCAATGAAGATATCGATTATAAACTGACGCAAACCAAGCTTGCGGATGGCACGACCACCACGCCCCGTAATTGGAATCTACAAACCGATGCATGGGCCGCTTACCTTAGCGATGAGATGAGCTTTCTGGATGAGCGCCTAAAAATTACCCCCGGTATCCGTTATGAAAATGCAAAAATGACGTTTAATGATGCTGGTAATAATACGCAAACAGACAACACCATTACGGAATGGCTGCCTGGACTCACAACGTCTTATGCCTTAAATAAATCTGATGATAATCTATGGCTGATTTATGCCAACGCGCAGAAATCGCTTAGAACGCCGCAAATTGCTGATATTCGCGGTATCGGTGAAGAAGGCAGTGAGCTGGCATGGAACTATGAAGTAGGTACACGCTATACCACCGATAACCTGCAAGCCAATTTAGGACTGTATCGCATAGATTTTAAAGATCAGCTGCAATGGAATAGCCGCGATCAGAGCTTCGATAATGTGGGTCGTACACTGCACCAAGGCTTAGAGACTGCCATTACTTATAGCACGAAAACATTCGAAAACTTGGATGTTGGTCTTAGCTATAATTATCTCAATGCCACGCTGCAAGAAGGAAAAGATAAAGGCAATCAACTGCCGTACAGCTCGCCACATCAGTTGGGCTGGCACGCCAGTTATAAGCATCAAGATTATAATGCCACTTTATCTGGTGTTTACTATGATAAAGCTTATGCTGATAATGCCAACACGGTAGCAGAAAGCAAAGACGGCGGCATTGGCGAGATACCTGCTTATCAAGTTTGGAACTTGAGTCTACAAAAAACATTGCAAGACACCAAGAATGAAAAGCTGTCTGTTCAATTCGGTATTAACAATTTATTTGATGAGCAATATTATTTCCGTGGTATCGATACCAGTCCAGTTGGTCGCTATCCTGCGCCCGGTCGTTCGTACAAGTTGGGACTCAACTATCAATTTTAAGGGTTAATAAATCCTAATTCTTAAATACCTTGCAACGATAAAAGTAAATCTGAAATGGATTTGCTTTTATTTTCAATAATATATTGTAACTTGCCTGTCTCTTTTATCAATTTTCACTGCTTACCTTCGCATTTAAACCCCTCTCTTAAAAACTTTTAGTAGATTTCAGACATTAATAGGACATTATTTTTTGCAACTTACTTGCAAATGATTATCATTATCATTAATATCATGAGCATGAAAAATAACATCTCTGTTTATTCTTTATTTTTGGTTCATCAAAAAAGGAAAGCTCTATGTCCTATGCGACGGTTCTGATCACTCATGTGGTCAATGATGCAGTTATTGAAGGTTTTATCCCTGCCTTATTGAAATTTAGGCACGCACCTGACAGTCAATTAATTATCATAACCGATGATAAAGACGCACACATGGATGCGTTAATAGCAATGCCTCTAGGGGCGCAAATCAGCATTCTGGAATGCGATGTGTTTAATCCTTTAGCAATCATTGATACCTTAAACAATCATCATATCTTGCCCAATCTGGTCTTTAGTAATAGCGACCATCTACAAGCCGCAACCGCCATCGTCGCGGACTTCTTCCATCTTCCTAGTAAAGACTGGCGTCATTGCTTAGTCTTTAAAGACAAGTACTTAATGAGAACACAGCTACAATCTGCTCACTTATACCAAGCTGGATATCAGCTGCTAAACGCCAAAGACTTATACCTTGACACTTGTGCCATCGACAACCTTACTATCAACAATCCTGCCATCAGCTTTCCTTTAGTTGCCAAACCCAAGCAAGGCGTCGCGAGCATGGATGTGCAGCTTTGTATGGATAAAGATGAGCTACTCAGCTATTGCCAAGATTTTTGGCAGTCAAAAACCTTACCTATTTTAGTTGAGTCCTATGTGGCTGGGCGCTTAATGACATTAGAGACACTTAGCGATGGTGAGCGTTTGGTGGCGGTAGGCGGCTTTGAAGTAACGTTGACTGAGCCGCCACATTTTGTAGAGCTTGATGCAGTGTGGAACACGCCCTTATGTGTACAGTACCGTGAGCGCTGTTTGGCGATTTTACAAGATATCGGTGTGGGGCTTGGCGTCTGTCACAGTGAGTTTATTATTACCCCAACGGGCGCGATACATTTGGTTGAAATCAACTATCGCAGCATCGGCGATGGCAGAGAGTTTTTATTAGATGATATGGCGCACTACCCTTGGTTTGATACCATTATTCGACTACATCAAGGGGTCAGCATTGCTGAGCTAGAGACCGAGTACGGAGCACTTGCCATCAGCACCCATGCACGCATTCATTATATTGTTGCACCTCAATCTGGCACCATTTGCACAGCACCCAGCCCCTTTAATAAGCAAATGCAGCAGACAACTCTCATCCATCAGCCGCTAAAACAACAACATCAAACCATTCACCTTACCCACTCTAATAAAGACTATTTAAGCCGACTACTGGCTTATTCTGATTGTGAAAACACCATAAATGACGTACTAAACGATGCCATAGCAAGTTTGCAATGGCAGTTTGACGCATAAACGTGAGATCTACCTGTTACCTATTTAACTTTTAGTTTTTAACTTGTTATATTTTGAGAATTTATAATGGACAAACAATATATTACCGAACGCTTTATCAACACCTGTATCCGCGAAGATGTCTATGGCTTGCTATCAGATAGCACTATTATAGAAACAGAATTTGATCTTCCTAACCTTCCAGAAGTGCTAAAACAGCAAACATTATGGCTAGAGATAACCTCACCTGACCAAACCAATTGCTTGCCTGTTGCGGCCAGTGATTATATGCAATATTGGCAACTTGCCAGCCCAATGTGGCTGCAAAAAAACTCAGACGGTTACGCTATCAAGCATGATTATAAAGATTTTGTCGCTGTTCTCAAGCAGTTGCCAGATGCCTCTGAGACTGCGCTTGATAGCTATCTGCTTGAGCTTGATTGTGCTACCGAACACCGGGCGTTAGCACGCCGAGGGTTTGAGTCTCAATGCTGCTATCTTGTACGTAATATTACTGAATACCCAAGCTGGTCTGAGCGTTTGCTATATGCCGATCAAGTCGCCTCGTATTTGGATCATCCTTATTATCCGACTGCCCGAGCCAAGCTTGGCCTAGACGCATCTGATATTGCAGCCTATAGTCCAGAATTTGCACCAACCTTTCGCCTACATTGGGTTGCTATCTCAAAAACATTAGCCACTATCAGCACCAAGCTACCTGATATTTGGCCAAGCTTTGCCGACGTCGGTCTCAGTCGTGATCTGCAACAGACGCATTACCTATTCCCAGTACATCCGCTCACCTTGACGCTGCTACAACAGCATGCTCTCAAGGAGGCGTCGCTACAAATTATATTGGCCCCCAAGTCAGCGCTCAGCGTACAACCAACCTTATCTGTGCGCACGGTGGTGTGCTGCGATGCGCCAAATATCCATATCAAAGTACCGCTCATCGCCCGCACCTTGGGCAATAAAAACGTGCGTCTCATCAAACCCTCAACCATTTATGATGGTCACTGGTTTCAGCGTACCTTACAGTTGATTGAAAAAAATGATGCTGCGCTGCAAGGGTGTTATGCCCATTGCGACGAAAGCCTAGGTGGTCATATGGGCGATGATAAAACCCTCGCCTTTATCGTCAGACGCTATGATGACATTAATCTAATGGGTAAAACTCCTGTCCCGGTGGCAGCATTTGGCAGCGTCATGCCGGATGGTCGCCCCTTTGTCAGCCACTTAATTGATATTTTTTATGACGGGGATAGTCAGCGTTGGTTAAAAGACTACATTGGCCTGTTGTGCCATGTCCATTTGACACTTTGGATAAAATACGGCATTGCGTTAGAAGCCAACCAGCAAAATGCTGTCATTGTCTTTGATCACCATAGCCGCACGATGACCTTACTTATGAAAGACAATGACTCTGCACGCCTTTATCCACTAAGGTTTAACACGGCCATGGCGCAAGCTGGCCTCGACAACTTGATAGACATCAAGGCGATTAAAGATCAACGTATCGTCGTCGAAGATGAGTTGGCGTTGGCGCAGATGTTTTTGACCATCACGCTCCAGCTCGACATCACCGCCATTATCGAGATGATGAGCGCCCATGCCATCATCGATCGTCATCAGGCCTATCAAACCCTCCTAAGCGGTATTGATACGACATTACACAGCTTATCCAAGCAAGGTTACGACACTCATCTTGCACAGCAAATCTTATTAGAGAGCCAGCATTGGTATATCAAATACTTGCTGTCTGCTGGCAGTCTGTTGTCAAAAGAGCAGTCTGGCGCGACTGATATCAATAAGTTTTATGGCAAATCAGCACCCAACACCTTAAAGCTTATGCAGCGACACAAGCAGGACTCGTAATGAACTATCGAATGATGGTGGCAATTGTCCTATGTTGTCACTACCTGTCTGCGTTTTCTGCGTTAGGTATGCCGTTGTTTTTGCCAATCATGCTCCAAGAGCTAAATGCGCCATTGCAATCAGGCTGGGTTGGGTTGCTGTTTATACTACCGACCCTGATGACCGCCATCGCTGCCAGATACTGGGGACGTTTTGCTGATACGTATGGTCGCAAGACCTCCTTGTTACGGGCGGAGCTTGGCTTGGCGGTGGGGTTTTTGATATGCGGATTTTCCCAGTCTTTATGGCAGCTTATCATCGGACTGAGCGTTCAGGGGCTGTTTGGCGGGACAATGGCGGCATCAAACGCTTATTTGGCAACAAGTATCACTGATAAAAACGCCTTACAACAGATGCTAAATTTTACTCAGTTTTCGGCGCGGCTTGCCCTGATTTCCGCCCCAATTGGGCTGGGATTTTTGGTGCATCATTACGAGGTGTTAAGTTTGTATCGCGTGCTTGCCATCCTGCCGCTCTTAGCCCTACTGCTCAGCTTTTTGCTAAAAAGAGACGTTATCAAAGCAGACAATATCGATACAAGCCCCAAGACTACCCAATTGCCAAAAGCATCTACAACAACCAAAAATGACAACGGTAACAGTAAAAAAGCCAAAAGCGATAAAAAGCAGACCCATGACTCAGTGCAAGCAATAACGGGCGTAACTTTTTTCGACAATCCTTATCTGTTTATATCGCTGCTGCAGTTTTTCTTAGCCTTTTGTATGGTAGCGACTTTTCCATACTTTTTGCCATTTGCCAAAAGCTTTGGGCTTAGCAGCGCTGAAATAGGACAGTTATATGCCATGCCTCATGCCATATATCTGATCTGCCAGCTGCTCTATGGACGCATCAGTCATCGTATGCCAGCAATGTCCTTAAGCCTTGGTTTTGCGGTATTAGCGAGTGCGGTTTTACTGCATATGACGGATTATCTTGCCTTGATTTGGTTGGCTAGAATGCTATTTGGCGTTGGCATGTTTATGTGTTACCAAAGCCTGCATGCACAAATGGCGGATACCAATCAGTCTAAACATAGCGGCAAAATATTCTCTCGCTATGATGCGCTAGCAAAATGGGGCGGCGTGCTAGCAGGATTGTCAGTCACTTTATTTGTACCGATGTTTGGTTTGCTCTCTCCGTTTGTTCTCTCAGCAATGATGGCAGTTATCGCGATAATAACCATCAAAATGTATCAAGAAAAATATAGCAAGACTGTGTAAAGGGAACTACCAACAACAATTACTCTAAAACATTAAAAAAAAGACATCACTTATGAAACCAAACTATTCACTACCAAATAACTCGATACTAAATCACTTAATACCAAATATTTTACGACCCAGTAAATCAGTCAAAAGCACCCCAGTGCCAAGTCTGCTGTCGCAGTATTATCAGTACAAGTCTGAGCAGCATACAGTGACAAATATCATCAATTGTTATCTTCGTGAGTTTGCCATTCCTTATCAAGACCTAAGCATTGATGAGTCTGATGACGATTTACCACTGTGTCTACGTGATAACCGCGCTGACCTGAACACACAACTATTGACGATTCGATTTCCTGTCGCTAATGAGGCTGCTTCTGCAAAAATCGTATTGCCAGTGGCGTATTTTAGTCATCTAGGCAAGAGCCATCCAAGCGGAGCGCCTTGGCTAAAAGCTCGCGGTCAATCATGGGCGTGCCTCAACATTCATCAATTGGTCGATTATCTGCACAATTATATTGCTACGCGTTATCAAATCGATATCAATCAAGAGCTAAAGCATCAGATTGATAATAGCATCAGCGTGACAACCGCTTTTTTGCAGGCCTCTAGCAACCACGCCACTAGCTACCGGCAAGATAAATCCACCGTTAATGGCTATATAGATAGCGAACAAGCATTGCTGTGGGGTCATGCGTATCATCCGTCGCCGAAAAGCCGGCAAGGGGTCGATATGACGTCTTTATTGGCGCACTCGCCCGAGACCCAAAGCCAGTTTGCTTTGTTTTGGTTTAAAGTTGACTCCTCCCTCGTCAGCTATATTGGCAAAGACACCAAAACCGTCCTGCGCAATATCGCGCACACCTTACTTACTGATGAATTATTAGCGCCCGTGAATTCAGAAATTAACAGCTTAAATACTAACAGTTTAAATTCCGACGGTTTAAATACCGATAGCGACACCGACTGGGTCTACTACCCTTGTCATCCATGGGAAGCCGATGGCATCTTAGCAAATCCGACCATCAAGCGGGCAATTGCATCAGGATATATGATACCGATTGGCCTGACGGGTAAGGTGGTGTCCCCAACCTCGTCGGTGCGCACCTTATATCATGATCAGCTGTCGCATTTTATTAAATGCTCCATCCATGTTCGTTTAACCAATTGCATTCGCAAAAACGCTTGGTATGAGCTACACAGTGCCGTTTATCTAAATAGCATTTTAGAAAAAATTGATCGCAGCAAACGCCTGACTGCGCCCGCTTTTAAGCTAATGTTGGAGCCTGGGGCTGCCACCCTTGATATGAGCGCCAAATTCCCCGATGGCGATGCCAGCGCGGCTCAGTTTATTACCGAGTCCTTTGGTTTGTTGTTCCGAGAGTCTTTTACGACAGATGATATCAAATACCTAACGCCGCAAGTGGCTGCTGCTTTATTTACCGAGGATAGGTTCGGAGACAGTGTTATCGAGCGTCAGCTACAGCAGCGCTGTAACCGCCGTGATCAGCATAATAATGAGCGCGCATCCTATGATACCCTAGCCTGTTTATGGTTCAGCCGTTATGCCAATATTTTGATTGACGGCACGTTTGATTACTTTTTTAACCATGGCGTTGTGTTTGAGCCGCATTTACAAAACACGGTGATTGGCTTTCATCGAGGCCTGCCGACATGCGTGTGGATTCGAGATTTAGAAGGCACCAAGCTGGTGGATAGCCTTTGGTCGCTTGCTGACGCGACCGATTTGTCTGAGCGCTGCAAACAGTCTATCCACTATTCTAGAGCGGCAGGATGGTCACGTATCGCTTATTGCGTTTTTGTGAATAATCTTAGTGAGGCCATCTTTTATTTATGCCGAGACGCGCAATCAGCTAAGAAATTAGAGGCGCGACTTTGGCAGCATGTCAAAGAGATATTGATCAATTGGCAACTAGTATATGGTCCTCAGCCTGAAATTCAAGATTTGTTAGACGGCGGCAGCTTACCCAGCAAGACCAATTATAAGACTCGATTGCTCACGCTTGCTGATAAGCATTCTGCCTACGTCATGCTGCCTTGCCCGTGGCAGCCCTCTGTGCTCACTGCCAAAACAGAAAGCCAGACAATGACGCTACTGTAAAACCTCATAATCCCTATGTATCAGACTAAAAACCAGATTAAAAGGCACTCGTAAAATGACAACTGACATGACACCAACCCACTCAGCCCCGCTAGCAGATAATCATCTACTGCCTGCAAAAATTATAAATGCTATTCATGAACATAGTACGCAGTCGACTCCGCTGTGTGCTTACATTTATGACTTAGAATCTTTAGCAGAGCGGATAAAAACCATGAAGCACTGCTTGCCTGCTAATACGCAGCTGTTTTATGCCATCAAAGCCAACGCAGAGCCTGAAATACTATCCACCTTGGCAGATCATGTCGATGGGTTTGAGGCTGCTTCTTCAGGCGAGCTTAATTGGCTACAGACCCACCAGCCGAACCATCCTATTATTTTTGGTGGACCGGGTAAGCTGACCTCAGATCTACAGCAAGCCATACAACAGCAAATCGATACCATTCATGTGGAGAGTCTGGTCGAGCTGAATCGCATCCAAACCTTGAGTCAGTCCTTACAGCTTCCCGTCCATATATTTTTACGGATGAATATTGATATTGGTGACATCGGCAGCAGTAAGCTGGTCATGGGCGGCAAGCCCACCCCCTTTGGGCTGGATGAAACCCATCTCAAGCAAGCGCTAGCTATCATCGACTCAAGTCCATTTATTGAATTCTGTGGATTTCATTTTCACTTGATGTCACATCAATTATCAGTCGAGCGTCACCTGTTGTTAATGCAGCGCTATATAGAGGTGGTCAAGAAGTGGCAGCAGGATTATCCATCGCTGCCCTCAAAACTGACCATCAACGTGGGCGGCGGCATTGGTATTCACTATGATCAGCGGCCGCAGCATTTTGAGTGGCAAGTATTCTGTCAGCAGCTTGCTAGCATGTTAACGGAAAATCCGCAGTTTATGGTTAGGTTCGAGATTGGACGGTTTATCACGGCGCCCTGTGGTTATTATGTTATGGAAGTGCTGGATATTAAAAAAAATCTTGGCGAGACATTTGTGATTGGTCATGGCGGCACGCATCATTTTAGAACGCCCGCCGCCCAGCAGCACAACCATCCTTTTTATATTGTACCGCGCCGCATGAGCCATACAATGGTAGCCGAACCATCAGAAAATCTGATAGCGCAAGCTGCCATTACGGGCACTAGGGCAACCCTTGTCGGCCAGCTTTGTACACCCAAAGACATACTGGCAAAAGACCAATGGATTGACGCGCTGCATATCGGAGATTATCTTGTTTTTACCTTAGCAGGCGCTTACGCTTGGAATATATCTCACCAAAACTTCTTAATGCATGAGCCACCCAAAATGATTTTTTTATAAACGGATAAGGCTAATCTATAAAGAAAAATCTGGTTTGAGTGTGACAGTCCGGCAGGTAAGCTTACTGGCGATACAGAACTAGTGAGGATTAGATCTAATATGTCTATGCCTTCTTTGGTGTAATGGACATTTTTCATGCTGGCGTAGGGTTTAACGCTATATACTGTCTATATTTGCAAGGAATCAACGCCATGAATCAAAAAACTGCCCTTTTTGTCGTGAAAAACACACCAAGAAGAACGGACGCAAGCTTGGCAAACAGCAGTATCAATGTCTCGCTTGCAGACGGCAGTTTTTAGGTGGCACAAGACTCAATAACCAAACCCTTTGGACAGAATACACTCAGGGAAAACAGACCTACCAACAGCTGGCTAATAAATATCACTGTAGTCTCAACACCATTCAAAGACGCTTAGATAAAGTCAGTACCCAGTATCAGATTAAGCGACCAAAGACTGCTAATATCATCATGGACACCACTTACTTTGGTCGCAAGTTTGGTTTAATGATCTTTATGGACAATACCACTAGAACCGTACTTTATTACGCGATAGTGAGTCATGAAACCAACAGCGCTTACAAACAAGGAATTGATCATCTAGCATCGTTAGGCGTTGATATACAAAGCATCACCTGTGATGGTAGACGAGGACTGCGTACTTTATTCACCCGCACCCCTTACCAGATGTGCCAGTTTCATCAGGCGCAAATAGTGACCCGCTACCTCACTCGTCGTCCTAACAGTGCCAGTATCGAGCTTAGACGACTTACTTTAGAAATAAAACTGCTTGATAAAGAGGCCTTCATACAGCGCTTAGATCACTGGTATGTGACTCATGAAGCCTATCTCAATGAGCGTAGTACTAATGAATATACGGGTAAAACGTGGTACACCCACAAACGTCTTAGAAGTGCTTATCGTAGTCTGAGAACCAATAGTGATGGACTATTCACTTGTCAAGAATACGACCACTTAGATATACCAAATACCACCAATTCTCTTGAAGGATTATTCAGTGAGTTGAAGCGACAATTACACAGTCATCATGGGCTAAATGAGAGACGTAAGTTACGGTTTATTAAAGAATTTTTAGGGTTAAAATCTCTCAAATAGCATGAATTATGTCCATTACACCCCTTCTTTAAATAGTACCGATTATCCTTTAGCCTCAAAAATGAATTTTGAGAGACGATAAGATAGATCCTATTAAGGTGTCTGTTCTGCCATGCGATGATGTCAGCTAATATGTTGTCAGTAACTCTCGAAACCAAGCTGCTATCACGGTCTCTTACGGTCAAGATATCAAGATCGTCTGTGTCACTGCGGACGGTCTTTTTAGTGTGATCGTTGCGCTTATTAGGTTTATCTGCCTTCTCATGCTTAGAATAGGCGAGATGGTCTTCCATCTCGCCTATTCTAAGCAGTATCGATAAAGGATTGCATGAGCTGCTTCTGGAAGTCTTTGATGTCATCGAAGCTGTTCATGCTACCAGCCATTTGCTCAGCCAGTTTTTTAATGTCAGATTGAGTAGTCATTGCTTATTCTCCTGTTATTGGATTATAAGCAGTTACACAGTTGAGCTATGATGAAGAAACCGTAGAGATAAATTTGTTAAACTAAACGCAGCAACAAAGATTTATTATGGATAAGGGAGTTATAGCCTACGATCGGTTTTCTACTTTAAAAAATCCGCTACGCAAATAAATAGAAAAATAAGGACTGCTTATCAATTGTTAGTATATATTCTCTCATCTATCTAGCTCAAAACTCACATCCACAATCAGCAGTAAATGCATCACATACTTCATCAGTGATGATGATGCACGGGTCGCTCCGTTATTAGCGGTGTTGATTATATCTTCTTCTTTAGGGCTAATTACCGATAATGAATAACCACTATAATAGTCGTTATCAGTAACGTTTTTTGATAACTGACGATAGTCAGCTTTAAACTCTTTCATTGTTTCTAGCTGTTTTGCTTCATTCATTATTTTCTGATACTTTAACTCCTCTTTTTTAGGTTTGATTGCGCGCTTCATTTGGTAAGCACTGATATTTATTCGCCAATATCTGGCAGGTAGTATTTTTATAGCGATATCTAAATAGTCGTAAAACATCTGTTTTTCATTAAATTTAAAACGAAGGTCGCTATGAGATGAGTTAGCTTTTTTGTAGAATATTGAAAGCATGCGTTGGACATGTTCTTTCGTTGACTGATCAAGATATAGCTTTTCTAATTTAATAAAGCTTTCCTGCACGAGTTGCTGCTCTTTAACAATGGTTGGCAGCGTTGGTGCTATTAATATATGTCCTGACTTTGGCTGTTTGTACTTAGATATCAATTTGTAATCAGGCTTACCATTTTCATCAGCTGCTATAAGCAGCGCTCGATTGTATAGCTCAACTGCATCTTCATAAACAAAATGATGTTGGGCGGCTTCAGAAACGACTTTACCTGCTTCAATCTCACTCAAGAACTCTTCAATCTGCCAACGTGCATACTTACCAAAAATAGGAGAAACACTAACACTCTCCTCTTCTGTATTTGATGAAGAAAAATATTGCTTACTATTATCAATTTTTTTGATATTTAATTCACGGTTAATAAACTTACGTATTTTTGTCAAATCCACACTATTCTTTTCAAAATCTAAGGCTTGTGCATTATATTGATTGAAACTTCGACGTGCTTTATTCGTAAGCTTTGTGATCACAGCAACAGGTAGCTGTATATATGCCTGATCCAGTAAATGTGCTGAGATAATATCTACAGTATGTATATAAGAGCTAAAAGTAGTATCTAGGTCAGCATGTCCCGCAAACTCCATCAAGGCATCCCAATGATGACCAGATTTGATACGCATTTTTCCTAATAAATCCTCTTTAATACGCTGCGCCTCATCCTCTGTATAATCAGTAAAAATATCCAAAACTTTTTGACGACATCTCAGTATTACTGCCATGTTAGATAAAGCATTATGGCGAAAACTATGCAATACCAAGTGTTGGTAATGAGGGCCAATAACCTCTTTAAACACTCGATCCACACTACCTCGATCTAATGGGGTCGATAATCCCTCAAGTGCGAACAAGTATTTACCTTCTTTTTTATGACGAGTCCTTTCTATAAAATAAGCCTGAAGCTCTTTAAACTCACCTGGTTTTAACAATACTGATAAAGTAATTCTGCGAGTGCCATCATCTGACTTTAAGGTTCTATGACTATTTGAACGAATAATCAAATTGATGTCGCTATAAGTATCTCGATCATATTCAATATCTGTTAACCGAATACCTAATAGCTCATTAATTCTTAAGCCGGTGCGATAGAGCAAAGTAAAGATCACTTTCATCATGCTTTTATTGTATGAAGATAATGCAATCTGATTACTGACACTTACTAGAATATGTTTATATAAATCAAGTGATATTAAACTGCTAGAAACTATTTTCGGATCATTTTCACGCTGAAGATGCACGTGTGGTGCACCCAAATGTTTTTTCAAGCTTTGATGTAGTGAGTTCAATACCGTCTGGGTGTAACCTATATTGAGAGTGTTTTTCTTGGCGATGATACTGTCGTATAAAAACTCATATTGATGCACTCGATAATCCGTAATGCCCTCATCACGAGTGCCATATAAAAATGCTTCACCCACCTCTGTCAAATATCTTGATAAAGTAGATGTAGCCTTATTAATAGCATTTAAATCAAGCATCCAGAGAATTAAACCTCGCTCACTATAACCTTTGTTAATTTCAGTCAACGCCTCGAGCTGCTCTTTAATTTTTTTCCTACTGCCCATAAGGGCGCGGCGAATATCTTTTAATACGTTTTTATGAGCCTTGTTTTTACTGACACTATCCTCTATGCCGACAACTTCATCTTGCAAATTTTGAGTAGTTTTATTGAGTCTATTAACCGTGATGTACTCATTTTTGACAGTAGTGGTATCTGATTCCTGAGGAGCCCCTAAGTAAGCTTGCCAGTCGTTTAAACTAATGGCAGTATGGGTATCATGTTGAACAAGCAGTTCCACTAGCTGCTGATCTATATGTACATTCGCCAATGTCTGCCAGTAAATATTCAAATAGCTAAGAAAATCTGTTTTCTCCAAATTATCCGCTTTAAATTTTTGTCTAGTCAAATTACCAAGCTGCCTAACACAGCTATGAAAGCTTGGTATCTTCGATGTTTCATCTTCCAATAGCTGATTAACCTTAACTAGCCACAAGCGACTGATATCGTCTATGAATACCCACTTTGAATAAGATATAATTTTTTCATCAGAACCGTCGATATCGACTATCTGATTGCCATAAGTTTTAGACACGATATCTAATGGAATATAGACCATGTCATCAGCCAATTTGTGTAACTGCTTTTTAGTGGTGATATGCACATAAACAGCATTTAATACATCAACAGAATGTATGCGACCATGCATCAATAATGAAAACATTAACCAAGCTAGTCCATCAACAAGGGTGAAACTGTTCTTTGTTTGCCATATTTGAACAGCCTCCTTCATTATATCTTGCAGTTTAGGCAGATAAAAAAAAGCATCCCTTACTGCTGTATTTTTTGGGCGTTGAGGCTGATAAGCAACCGTTGGGGCTGGCAGTGGCTCTAACCCCTTACGCTTACGCTCACGGTTAATATTATTAAAAAAGAAAAGACGCTTGGTTAATGCTATTGGCATTAGACCTGTAGAAATATATTTACTTTCTTCAAACTCTTTGTAAATGTCTTCATAAAGTTGATAAATAGATTCTTCATTGACTTCAGGTTTTTCTACTTCAAAGTTTTTAAGAAAGCTCTCCCAAAGCTTTTGACATATGAAGTCAGCTTCTACTAAAACATCTTTTTTTTCCTCTTCACGTCTCTGCTCACGACGTTTATAGCCGAACAATTCATCATCTGACTGTTTTTTAACACTCATACTTGCACCTGTCTTATCTCAAGCTTATCTGCAAGTGCTTGATAAGTTGGACGCAAGTCTAAAATATCACCGATACTTATTGATGAATTCTTTCGCCAAGACTCCTGCCCCATCATCTCATGACCAAATACAGAGAGTATCATTGACTCATTTACGTTCTGCTCATGCAGATAACGCTGCCCAACATGCCTTGTCCAATCCTCTTTAAACTTAAAGCTCTCATGAATTTCATTTCTCACCAGTACTGGACGAATTGATTCTAGTTCGCCTTTTTTATTAAACACGTTAATCAGTGGTCGCTCAGAATTCATTACTTCGTCAACCCAATGTTGAATGCGCATGTCTAAACGACAAAAACGAGACGAGAAGCTTTTTAAAAAATCTATATATCGGTTGATTGCCTCAATTAAAAATGGGCATAGAGGCACATATCTTTGACTCGACGCCGTTGCTCGATCTTCTTTGTCAGATATCCAAATCAGCCCCACCTCAAAATTGAATTGGTCCAAATAACCTGGTGCACCCTCAACTGCCCTAACGGAAGTTAAAAGTAAGCTGATATGCCAAAGCCAAATGCTATATGAATTAAATTTTTCAATATAATCAGTTGTTGCCTCTACTTTTTGGTGTAATAGGTCAATAAAATCAATGACGATTACATAATCAGGGCAATTTTGACTACCGATTTTATAATCAAAAGTATTGGAAACTAGATGTAGATAATCATTGTTATATGTACTTCTTAGACTAAGCAGTTTAATAGCCTGTTGATAAACAGTTCGAATATCATCGACACTGTTAGAGCTATACCATACATCCGCTCGCTTACGTTCATTTCGACCTGTAATGATACTAGCAACCTGACTATTAGAGACATGATGAATAAGAATACTGTATAAGCCTTTCTCAATACGGGCCAGTGACAGATATGGTAGCTTTAAGGCATCACGAGTTTCGTTTATAACTTCATACAAAATCTCTTTATTAATATCGCCTTTATAGGCTAAAAACACACCCAGTTGCTCAGGAAGACTTATGTCACATTCAAGCAAACGATTGGCTAGTATTTGCTGGATACCCTGAGTACGCAGCCTAAGAGGTGTGATGTCTAAGATAATGTTCAAATGATAGCTATTGTTCCGACGATTTAAATTAATATACTGCTTAGTGTTACCTGTTACATCCTCACTTAACTGGAAAACTGACCTCCCAGTTAACATTGACAGTAGTAAATAACTAACTACTCTCTTTTTATCTCTATCATGACTAGATGATAATTCCTCAAAAAGCTGCCATAGATACGCAAAAATATTTTGTAATGCGAATAAAGGTAGAATCCTAACATTACTGCCAATAAGACGTTCGTTCTTATTGGCATGCTGCAGCTTTGAGCGCGTACGATGGTAAATCTGTTGCGGAGAATATTTTTCATGCGCTTGTAGTGATGTTTGCTTGAGTATCGTAAAATCTGGTAATCCAATATCTAATTTCTCGCGCACGACATCAATATCATTATCAGTTTTTAAAAACTCGATGACACTAATTAACTCATCACTATCATCGTCGACATCATTAAACGCAATGTACTCAATTTTTTCGTCATCAACCCGCCGTGTTACCCTACTTTTACGACCATTTATGGAAGTCCGCTCGATACGATTTTTGTTGTGCAGCACAAATTTTAATGCTCTGTGCACTTTAGCAAACTGATTGAGGTCAGGACTATTAATCTTGTCGAGATATTGCTTATATGCATCAATATTGTCGAATGTAGTGGCTATGTCTTTAGATTGCAACTCTACACACTTTTGCCATAAGCGATGATAAGAACTACCTTGTACTATCCACAAACGTGCAAAAGTAGTTATCTCAGTAATTCTGTTCACTAATTCACGATCTGAACAATATAGTAGTAATTGATATAGTTTGGATATCCAAAGCCACTCTGGTGCTGGATTGCTGATATCCAAATCTTTCAGATGGTACGTTGAACCTATAAATGCTGTTACTCTGAAATGATCGTTTGTTAATCTACCCGTACAACTCTTATAAATGGCTTTGAGTTCTATTTTTGATAAAACAAAATCCTTTTCTGTCTCTGGTAAAGATAAACTCATAAAACCCTGGCCTGACATTGCAGCCACAGTTAAAAAGCATTGCCTAACGCTTTGGTGGTTACCGACTAAATTAGGAATGAGTCCATCAGTAGCGCGCTCAATATCAATCTTCATTTACATTCCTTTGTATCAGCTCTTGAAAGCTCGGCATCCTAAAAATTGGGGATTTTTGTTTTGCATGTTGATAGTCAAAATGATGTCTATAAATACCTTTTCTTCGGCAAACATCCTCAATCGTCATCAATTTACCAAACAGCTTGCGTTGAATATCTTTTGGCATCTGAGCCTTTAATTGGTTATAGATATTAACATCTAACGGATTTAGATCTAAGAACTCTTCTAAAACATACCTCCATGACTCTAGGTTTATTGAGCTTATAGTTGGTTGAAGCTTCCTAACATAGAGAGCGGTATTATTAGTCATTCGCAATTGTGCTGAAAAATTTTTGTAAAAATAGAAACCTATTCCATCGTACCAAACATCAAGATTTACAGTTTGATCGTCTGAGTTAGCTATACGAGCCAGTGGAAAATATTCTACATAGAGTTTATATGCTGTTTTAGCTTCAGGGTGTACATACAAATTTAAAAAGTCTTTAGGAGATAAACGAGCATATTGAGTACTAGGCTTGGGTAGGTTTTGACTTTTTTCCATAATGCACCTTTAGCTTGTAACTCATATAAAGTAGCTGGCTTTGGAATCCGAAATATCACGTATAGACATTGGACAACTCTACTAGGGGAGAGTAAAATATGATTTAACAATTTTTTAGTCGGTGTCAAAATACCATAAAATCATGGTGACTATAAACGTGTGATATAAGTAATACTGTTCTTTTTTACACTATACATTGAGATAATAAAAAAAGCTACACCACATGTATACCATATGGTGTAGCTTATAATCTATTAATATGCATTTCTATAATTTTAGTCCGCGAGCCTTGCCAAGGTTGGGGTTTCTGCAATCAGCGTCTCTGACTTACGTTGTTTACTGCTTTTATCATGTCCATTCAATAATGTTAAATCTGGTGTACCTACAACTAAATAATTGAGCTTTTTAGATACACCAGCTTTAACATGAAAACCTTGCCTTGCTGCGATATCAGCAATTTCTGCGCGTTTTATAGACAGCTCGCCTGTAAAGCAAACGTTTAATCCGAAAAACCGCCCTTGCTCATTACCTTCTATAGATCGGTTTTGAGTGAAGCGCTGTGTCCGATTATTGCTATTTCTTGGAAGAGATGGCTGAGCATTTAACCATTTTGTGATTGAAGCATTATTTTCTCTAAGAATGGTGGTCGTCACAAATCCACACGCTTTGGCGTCTTCTAGTGCATCATGATGATCAAACGCATACCGCCATTCTTTACATACATTGGCAAGATTATATCCTGATGTACTAAACCGCTGGCAGGTATCGCGTACCATGACAGAGGCATCTGCCCATTGCCAAGACGGTAGTGGCAAATCATGATCTAATAAACACTTCGTTATCGCTCTTTGATCAAAATCGGTATAACTGACCACAACATTATTACCGATAAATTGAATAATATTGCCATAGATATCAAATATGGAAGGTGCATCTTTCACTTTGTTATTATCAATACCATGAATATCTATATTCGTTCGGCTAAAACTAGACTGTGGTCTTATAAAGCTACAGTAGGTATCTATCAGCTTACCTTTTATGTATTTCGCCATACCTATTTGACAAATAGAGCCAACGTCTGAGTTGGCAGTTTCTACGTCGATAGCCACAAAATTCATCATCTGTCCTTGTGCAAATGGTATGTAATATATCAGTTATGAATAATAATAAACTAAAATTGATATTTTTACATATCTCATTAATGGATACCGATGTAAGTTTGAACGCAATAATTTCTTATCAAAAAGCTTATTTAGGAGCGCAGCTAACGCTCGGACTCTCGGACTCTCGGATTAAGCATTAACAGTAAGTATATTTTTAATAACCGAAAAAATATAAAACTAACCCTATATAGTACTAGTACTATATTTAGTGCTTTGGTTTTTACCTAGATGCTGTTATTAGGGCATGTCTTCAATTGGATAAGCGATAAATAATAGTTACAATACCGCATCTATTGAGACGATGCGAGAAATACAAGTTATGGCAAGAACCGCACTAACAGATACGCTTTGGGATCAATTGCAATCAACAATGACACAGCATGGCTGCTATCACACTCAAAACAGTCGAGAGGTCATGGAAGCCATACTGTGGAAACTACGCACAGGCGCCCCTTGGCGTGACATACCTAAAGAATTGTGTTCTTGGAAAACCGCTTATAGTCGCTTTAATCGATGGTCGAAAACTGGCTTATGGGAGAATTTTTTTTTAGCTTACGCAAAGAAATTGATACGGAATGGGTATTCACAGACGGAAGCTATGTTCGCTGTCACCAGCATGCAAGTGGAGCTCGGCGTGGTGAAGATCGAGCAATTGGACGAAGCCGTGGCGGCGCAACTACAAAGATACACCTATCCTGTGATGCCGATGGATATCCGCTCCATTTTAAAATCACTGGGGGTGAAATCCACGACAGTCAAGTTGCAGGTGAATTGATTGACATGATTGGACAAGCTGATTACTTTATCGCTGATAAAGGCTATGACTCAGAGGCTATCAGAGACAAAGCTCGCAGCCATAATATGATACCCGTCGTTCCTAAAAGGAAGAATGCCAAACAGCCTAATCCAGAGTTTGATAGCTACTTATACAAGCTGCGTCATTTAGTAGAGAATATGTTTGCAAGGCTTAAGCACTTTCGTAGTATCGCTACTAGATATGAGAAGTTGGCTCGTAATTTTAAGTCAATGCTTTATCTGGCGTGTACTATCGTTCATTGTAAGATGAATTGAAGACACGCCCTAATATTAGGGTTTATTAAGAAGATGATAATACTTGCAAGTGCTCGTCCACTATGACTCTGGCTAAGATAAAGAAAATTGTATACTATAGTTCGTTTATTTACATACTACTTAGAAGCTGAAAGCATGTCAGACCTACCAGATTTTATCCAGCCTACTTCTTTTTCACCTTCCAAAACATTTGGGCAGATGAGTCCTCAAAACAGTCATAACAATATCTCTGATCCCATCAATAGCGCACTTCCATCTCCGGTAGATATACAAACATCAAAGCTAAACAGCCTACCGGAGTTTCTACGTCTCAATGCAACGAAGTATATAGAGGATTTGACAGCCGTTCAGAGTGCCTCTGAACTACTCTCAAAGTTGAACCCACAACAAACTCTCTGGCTTGATTTGGAAATTAACCCCGAAAATGAGAAATTAATAGATGGTGCTTTCTTAATCAACGACTACTATTGGCACTTTAATGCTCAGCAATTTCGACAGCAGTCAGATGTCGTTTATGAGCTATTAAATAAAGCTGATTTTTTAGGTGGCCATCATCTAATTGAGTTTGATTTACCTCACCTATATTCGCTATTAAACGACGCATTATCGACCACTAGCTATAAACATACATTATCAACAAACCAGCTTGACGGTTCTGACAAACTGCGTGGCTGGCAAGCGAAAGCTTGGGATACACTGATCCTGAGCTGCCTATTTATTCCGCACCAGCCTAGCCACGCCTTAGCTAAACTCTACAAAGCCAATGTCGATTATAATAACCCAGTCCTTGACTGCTTAGAAAGTCGCTGTGTATTTGGGCTTTGCACACAAGCGTGGCAAATCCTACCTACCAATATGCAAATACTACTGCACAAGCTATTACCACAGCTTTTGCATTTGCATACGCTCAGCCGTCAAAGCTACTTTGCTATAGATGAAGATAATATCTTTGATATAGAAGCTATCTTTGACAACTTGCCCGTAGGAAATCGAACTGACCTTATCACCCTATTAGAAGGTTGTATGAGCAATGCTCATGTAAGCAATGATGATAAAGAGTACTCAACACTATGGCAACATCTTGGTTTAGCCACCTTTATTAACTGGCTAAGATATTTTGATAAGCCCCAAGCGCGCCGTCCAGTATGGCTTATCAAGCATCCTTTCTACAGACGTAGTTTTAGCCAAGCTGAAAATACTTTTTGGCATTTGCATGAGCCGAGTGAAGATTGGATTAATCAACAGTGTCATCACTTTTTTGGATTTGAGCATTTGCGCGAAGGACAGATGTCTATTGTCAAAGCAGTGCTAATGAATAAAGACATTCCTCTTGGCATATTACCAACAGGTGGCGGTAAAAGCTTGACCTTCCAGCTACCTGCACTGATATTAAGTAGGTACCAACGTCAGCTGACCGTAGTGATATCGCCTTTAAAGGCATTAATCGAAGACCAAGTTGTCAACTTGCATACTGATTTGCCAGACTACGCCAATCGTATTGCTTATCTGACTTCAGGGCAGTCCATAGAAACCCAAAAAGACATCTTAGACGGTATTTGGCAAGGCGATATCGATATTATTTATATGAGTCCAGAGCGGCTACGTACACATAGTATTCGTCAACTACTCAAAAATCGCCCACCAGCATTTTGGGTGTTAGATGAGGCGCATACGCTTAGCCAATGGGGCACTGATTTTCGGCCAGACTTTTTGCGTATCGCCGATCACATGATGGCGTGTTATAGCGACGAGCTTCGAGAACAATTTACAAAGCAGCTTGAGCGCCAAAGCGACATTAAAGAGGGTAAGCTTCAGTTTGATATGTTAGAAATGATATCTGATCAGGACAAGACTAACGCATCTAGAACAAATATTAGCAGTAACACGTCGGAATTCTTACCACCTACCATAAGCTTAGTGACCGCCACAGCCTCTACACGTGTCAAAGATGATTTAGAAAGTGAGCTGGTAGATAAGCTTACTGCCTTAACTGACAATAAAACTTTGGTACAGTATGGTACCCCTATCGAAAGCCTTAAGATTTGGCGTGACGATATTACTGCGCATTTTATAGAAGCAGCCAAGGACGAGCGTGAAGCGCATATCTATAACATTATAAATGAGCGCAAAGTTTGGTACGAGAACCAATATCCAGAACATCCTGAAAAAGGCGTGGCTATAGTTTATCTGCGTAACCGTAAAGGCTGTGATCAATATGCTGACGATTTCGCCCAAAAAGGCTTGGTGTCCGCCGCCTATCACTCTAAATTAAACGAGGGGCAAAAAAAGAGTGTACTTGAAAAATTCAAAAATGATGAACTAGACGTGGTGGTCTGTACCAATGCTTTTGGCATGGGCATCGATAAAGAAGGCATCCATACCGTTATTCATAGTGGGCCTCCGAATAACCTTGAGTCTTATATCCAGGAGATTGGCCGTGCAGCACGTAAGTCGTACGAGGTCGGCGCAGCATATATGCTATGGGGTCAAAGAGATATTGAAGCTTTGTTTTTCCAAGAGCGTGAGTCACGCATACCAAATACAAATACCTTGAGAGACTGTTGGACAGCCATACGTCCAGCTCTCAGTAAACCCATGCAAGATCAATGGTTCCCTAGCAGTGTACTAGCGCCCATACTTGCACCAGATGATGAGACTGAACAACTTAATACCCAGGTAAGAGTGGCTTTATTGGCGCTCGAGCGTTACGGATTGCTGACTGAAAAAGACCAGCAACCGGCTTGGATCAGTATCAAACTATCAAGCCAACCGCCTGCCAACCAACACACTAATATGTCTAATCTCTATGCACAATTACAGCAGCTTTCAAATGATAGCTTAAGCAAGGTGACAACAAACATAGTTAGTGCTAAGAATAGCAGTGACGAAGGCTCTAACAACGATAACAATACTGGCCTGACTCGCTATCATTTACCTGAATTGGCACTAGCACTTGGCTACTCTGTTAAATCACTATTAAAAGGGTTACGTGAGTTGGTTAATCAAGGTCATGCTCAGTGGCAAGTTGTGGTGCGTGTACGACTAAAATATACACACCGCTATTTAAAGGGTGAATTTAATCGCTTAAGCCGTATTATTACTGCTTTAGAGGAATGTCTAAATAGCAGCTATGGCGCTCTAAGTGGCACTGAAGCGATAGAAATGCAAGGCGCTACCCAGCTCAATACCAAAGCACTTGATAGCTGGCTGATTCAGCAGCGTCATAATCTATCTAGTAAACGTCATATTTTACCTATGTTTCGGGCATTAGGTATCTTGAAAACGCGCAATCATGGTACGACCCAAGTGTTTGTCTCCTCCACAAATAGGACTAAGTTATGGCAAATTGATGAGGATCTACCAGACAATTGGGAGAGCTGGGTTCGCTATGCAAAAGTGCTCGTAGCAAATTTAACACCTTTATATGAAGAGCATCTGCTACCTGCCCTACCTGATAAAAAAGATGGGGATGGTAAAGAATTTCATCTCGATAATTTAGCCCAGAAACTAAAGCGCGATCCTGATACTATCTTGACCCAACTTGAGCAGTTACAGCGCTTAGAGCTAATTGAGCTTAGCCGCTTAGACGACACGCAAGATGCTATTTTCTTTATTGGCAAACACCGAAAATCCACGTCAAAGTATCATGAAAACGCCTATCAGTATTTGCAAACCCATTATCAAGATCGCTGCGCTCGCATCCATATGCTGAGCTTTTGGCTACAGGCAGACGCTGATGTCCAAAAAGCGTTGATTGAGGACTACTTTACTAAGCCGCTATCTGAAGTCATTAAAACCTATATTAACAACGACATCGATGTGCATAAACCTTATATCAAAGATTATGAAAAAGAGATTTTACCTAAATATTTTAGTACTACTCAAAGGCAAATTATCAAAGAGACAAGCCGTGCAGCCATGGTACTTGCCGGTCCAGGATCTGGAAAAACTACCGTGGTGGTACATAGAGTCGCTTATCTATTAATGATAGAAGAAATCAAACCTGAGAAGATTTTGATATTGGCTTATAACCGTTTGGCGGTAGCTGAACTAAGATCGCGCTTACTGGCTTTGATTGGTTATCATGCGATCAATGTTACCATTCAGACATTTCATGGGCTGGCACGGCAAATTACAGGACTGAGTGAAAAAGACGCACCTGATGCCGCGCTTGATGAGATTGCCACGCGCATTGAGCATTTAAGCCAAGAGAAAAACTTACAAAAGCGCCGTGATAATGCTCGCTATCAGTGGATGATTGAGCAGGCCATCAGTCAACTACAAGAGCGGCCGCAACACTTTCAGTACATCATGGTCGATGAGTTTCAAGATATCGATGAATATCAGTATGAAATGATTGGCCTATTAGCAGATTTACAAACACAAGATGGCGATAATAGCGAAACCAATGAGAGCTATATTGCCATAGACGCTGATAGTGATGCTACTGCTGATAACTTTGAGCAGCGCGGCTATTTGATGGTGGTTGGTGACGATGACCAGAACCTATACGCCTTTCGTGGCGCTAGTATTCAATATATCCAGCAGTTTGCAGACAACTACCATGTTAATACTGAGCAAAAATACTATCTGCTCAATAACTATCGTAGTGCTAATAATATAGTCGAGCTTGCCAATGAATTTATAGCTACTACATTACCAAGTAGTGAGCGTCTAAAGCAGGCTGAGCATAGCATCAAGGCGACTAAACCCTATCCTAGTAGTCCTATTCGCTATGGCTACTACCAGCAGACCAAAGGCGTTGACATGGCAGCATGGATCGCGTCTGATATTGAGCAGCGCTTAGCAAGTAATGAACAAAAAAATGCAGCGCCAGAAACTATAGCCGTACTAGCCCCTAAATGGTCATATTTCGATGCCATACAGCATTACCTTGAAGCTCTAAATATTAGTAGTCAGCGCTATAATGAAAATGAGCAAGTTACTCCCATAAATAGTTTTATAGGACAAGCGCTATTTAAAGATTTGAGCGCGAAACGTTTAGACTTTATTGAGGGTAATGTTGCTGAATTTTTGGAGTACTGGCGGGTCAAGCGAGGCTTAAACCATTTAGATAAAGCTTGGGAAGCAATTATCAGTTGCACTCAAGATATGGAAAACGTGACTTATGAGCAGGTATTACAAGCGATAGAGTCTATTCTATACGATGATAAAACACAGGTTATATTAATCACTTATCATAGTGCGAAAGGGATGGAGTTTGATCATGTTTATGTCATTGATGATCAACTCTCAAACTCATCTTCAAACACTCAGGCAGATCATAGTCATGATAGACCGTTATATGTAGCACTGACGCGAGCGAAGCAAACTCTGAGCTTACTGCTCCATCGTAAAACGCACCACATTATCTTAGCTAAAATATTGCTTACTCATGCTGAGCAAATTGATTTACCTGCGGTTAGTCCGCCTTCAATGCTGACTTTTCATCGCTTTATGCGTTTGGATGAGCTGGTATTGACGCCGCGCGCACTGGTCAACGACTCAGGTCGCAAGTTTGTAGAACAGACGTTTTGCCATGATAGCTGGACGAAAACACGAGATGATATTCTAGGATTATTTGATGTCGCTTGCTATAAACAAGATAGGAAAAGCGATGGCTTTTACTCGGCTAAAGGTCAACAAGTTGCTCAATTCTCAACAGCTTTTTCTAAAGAATATTCTTCTCAAGGGCAAGGTAATCAACATCTATTGATGGCTGGCTTTACAACTACTCTGTTTTATCAGCAGGATATCTCTTGGTATGAAAAATCAGGTTATCATGGCAGCGAAGGTAGCCATTATCTAATTGTGCCTTATGTTCAATTTAATGTTCAGTGTAGGTAATGAGCTATGCTGTCAAATCCGTAGATATTAGCTTGGGAGATTTTAGTTACGCAGCTTGACGATAATAATCAAACAACATCTGTCTTGGTCTCTTATATCCTAAACCCTTCTGAATTCTAGTCTGGTTGTAATCCATTTCAATGCATTTAGTAATTTTTTACTTACCATTAGCAAGGAGCCCCTCATACTGCCCCTTAATATCAGGATTATGCTTAATGGCACCTAACGCTGGCATATACAGTTTCGCTCTTATATCACTTGAGTCATTCTTTGATAAGCGAGGCTTGCCTTTGAATAGCCCTGATTTACTATGTTTGACAACTAAGCCTAAAAAGGCTGCCATTTGTGAGGCTTAACTAAACTGCTTATTATGGATAAGCGACCCCATCTGCTTTGAGGCAACAGGGCCAACGCCTTTAATTGTTTGTAGCAGATCCTGATCTTGCTTTAAATTGGGATGAAGATATATATGGTCATCAATATTACCCTTGAGTTTAAATGGCTCTTTGTAAAGAGCGCTATCATCATTCCAATAGAAGCTTGAACAATAGGAACAGTATTTGTGGCCTCAGCTTTTTCCAATCGATTCAGTTCACGTTGTAAGTCTTCTCGTAGTACGTCTAAGTGCGATAGTAAAGACTGGAGTTGACGCGCGACCTAGCCGCTAAGCTTATGAGCCAAATAGATTTGATCAGTTGCTAGCTTAAGACACACAAATACAAGCACGCTGTTCAAGCGCACAAAACCTATGACAATCTTTTAGACCGCAACTTTAGCCCAACGTCTCTTAATCAATTTTGGACGGGCGACGTGACCTATATTAGTATCAAAGGTGGCTGTTGCTATTTAGCCGTAGTGCTAGACCTGTTTGCTCGCCGTTTAGTTGGCTTTAGCGTATCAGACTCACCTGATGGCATCTTGACTAACTCAACACTACAACTGAACGCTTCTTTGGAGACTTTAAAACCGAGTGGATGCCGAAAGGTGATTATGAGGATATTACTGAAGCTAAAAGTGCCATCAAGAACTATACTTGGGACTACTATCAATCCTTGAGAATGCACAGCTTCAACGACTATCTATAATCATCTGAAAAAGAGAAAGGTTACTTCAACCAAAACCTCTTAGAAGTTGTATAAAATTAGTTGATCAATACAAATACGCCATCTATAGCGCTGAGCTAGTTAAACAACTATTGGGGGATTAACGTACGGTTTTTCAACGTAGCTCATACTTAAGCAAATAACAAATATATGATTA
>NZ_JBQSXG010000021.1:0-35998 GCF_052378005.1 Psychrobacter sp. AOP31-B2-9 | reverse complement strand
ATGTCAAAAAGTAAGTGGTATTTTTTATATTCGTTAAGAAAAATTATGTAAATCGGTTCGTAGTTTTATATAGATATGTATTTAACCTATGATATTAATTAAGGATGATTTTATGAATGCTATAGTGATAAAAGTAAACGATCAAATCCAGACTATTTCTGAGCACAAAATCATCACGGAGAACGGAGAACCTACAGTTATTGAAGCTGTTAGTAACGTCAATTATGAACTCCTTGATGAGTCTACTGGTTATGCACCAAATCAAATTATAACTAAGCGGATAAATAGCGACCTTCATGTTTCTTTTGAAGATAACAGCGAAAATGCCGATCTTATAATTGAAGGGTTTTATGATGATATCAATAGTGCGCTTATTGGTGCTGCTGAAGATGGTAACTATTATTACTATCTTCCTAATACTGGTGAAGTAACAGATTATGTTACAAAGTTGCAATTGGGTGAAGTACAAGGTCAGGCCTTAGGTGGAGATGGACAGGTTACACCGTGGTGGATAGCTGCTACAGAATCGACAGGTCTGGGCGTATGGCTAGCTGGTCTTGCCGGTATAGGGCTTGCAGCTGCGGCTGCTTCTAGTGGCGGTAGTGATGGTGATGACTCTGATGGTAGTGTCAACGTCGACACGCCAACCGTTGATGCGATTACTGGTGATGATATCGTCACCGGCACCGAAGCTGCTAATGGTTTTATAGTGACTGGTACTGGGACAGCTGGGAATACCATTACTTTAACAGACAATAGTGGCAATACTATTGGCACTGCTATCGTGGACACAGACGATAACTGGAGCATTCTGGTTGACCAAGACGACGTTGATGCTATGGGTGAAGGTTCTGAGATCCTTACAGCGACAGCAACAGACCCTTCTGGCAACACCAGTGAGCCGACTAGCACAGACATTACTGTTGATACTATGGCTCCTGCTGCTCCAACCGTTGATGTGAATGAAGATGGTACTGGAATTACGGGGACAGGCGAGCCTGGCACCACGATCGAAGTAGACACTGATGGAGACGGTGAACTGGATTACACCGCCACTGTTAATGACAATGGTGACTTTGCCATTGATACCAGTGATAACCCGCTAACTGAAGGTGAAACCGTTACGGCTACGGCAACAGATCCTGCTGGTAACACCAGTGAGCCTGGTACCGATGTAGCGCCTGAAATAGATGATGCCGACGCTGATGCCGACGCTGATGCCGACGCTGATGCCGATGCTGACGCCGATGCTGACGCCGATGCCGACGCTGATGCCGATGCTGACGCTGACGCTGATGCAGACGCCGATGCTGACGCCGATGCCGACGCTGATGCCGATGCTGACGCCGATGCAGACGCTGATGCAGACGCTGATGCCGATGCCGATGCTGATGCAGACGCCGATGCAGACGCCGATGCCGATGCTGATGCCGATGCCGATGCCGATGCCGATGCCGATGCCGATGCCGATGCCGATGCCGATGCCGATGCCGATGCTGATGCCGATGCTGATGCAGACGCCGATGCAGACGCCGATGCCGACGCCGATGCTGATGCTGACGCCGATGCTGACGCTGACGCTGATGCCGATGCAGACGCTGATGCAGACGCTGATGCAGACGCTGATGCTGATGCTGATGCTGATGCTGATGCTGATGCTGATGCTGATGCTGATGCTGATGCTGATGCTGATGCTGATGCTGATGCTGATGCTGATGCTGACGCCGATGCAGACGCTGATGCAGACGCTGATGCCGATGCCGATGCTGACGCCGATGCTGACGCCGATGCTGACGCCGATGCCGATGCTGATGCTGATGCACCACTCATCGATACGGTCACAGGCGACGACATTGTTAACGGCATTGAAGCTGACGCAGGCTTTGCCATCACCGGCACTGGTACAACAGGTGACACCATCACCTTGACCAATGAAGCAGGTGATCAGATTGACCCCTGCCGTCAATCCCGTAGACTTAAACTTGGGAGATTTTAGTTACGCAGCCTGACGATAATAATCAAACCACACCTGTCTTGGTGATTTATAGCTCAAGCCCTTTTGAATTCTAGTCTGATTGTAGTACAGCTCGATGTATCTAATAATATCGTTGATCGCTGCAAATCTAGTCTTATAATCCTGATGATATACCAGCTCGTTCTTTAAAGTGCCCCAGAAGCTTTCTATTGGAGCATTGTCGAAGCAATTACCTTTAGCGCTCATAGATCCTGTAAACTGATGCTGTTTAATGATCTTATGGTAGGCATGGCTGCAATACTGGCTGCCTCTGTCAGAATGGACTATTAGTTTTTTGGCAGGTCGTTTGTTTTTGATTGCCATGTTCAATGCGTGACAGACCAAATCTGCGGTCATGCGTTTGTTGATCGCATAGCCGACCAGCTCTTTGGTATATAAGTCTTTGACTCCCGCTAAGTACAGCCAGCCCTCATGTGTCCAGATATAGGTGATGTCACTGACCCAAGACTCATTAGGACACTTGGCATCAAACTGCTGATCCAGCACGTTATCATAGACCAGTTTGTTGTGATTAGAGTCGGTGGTCACTTTAAAGCGCTTATGACGACGACATTTAATGCCGTGTTCCTCTTTGATGCTTCTTACCATATACAGGCTAATGTCATGCCCTTGCTCGCTTAGATGAGCATGCAGTCGATCTACGCCATAACGTTCTTTCGTTTCATTGTGAGCGGCTTTAACCAATAACTCGCACTGATTACGATGTACCTGCTGACAGCTGATATGACGACCCAGCCAGTCATAGTAGCTTGAGGGTTTAACCTGTAGTACGCGGCACATGCTACTAATGCTAAAGACTTGCTGGTTGTCTTTGATAAAGGCGTACTTGACTAACTGTGCTTTGCAAAGTACGCCGTGGCCTTTTTTAGGATCTCTCGCTCCTCTTCGGCAACTTTAAGTTGTCGCTTGAGCTGCTTTATTTCTTGAAGAGCCGTCATAAGATCAGGATCGTATTGAGCTGTTCCTGCAAGTTTGCCTTGATTAGCTTTGTTGTTCCAGTTCGATAAGGTTTGCATGGCGATCCCGAGCTGCTTTGCAGTAGCTGAAATATTGCCGTTGTTGTCTGATATCTTCTTGACGGCTTCGGCTTTAAATTCGTCACTGTAGGTTCTGATTTTCTTGGTCATGATAAACTCCTGTTATTGTGCTTAGTTTACCAAGTTTATCTCTACGGTTTATTCAGCATAGCTCAGATCGGTCAACCAGCGACGGTTGATATCGATGGTAACTGGAGTGTGGCAGTGGTTGCCGCTGATGTAGCAGCCATGGGCGAAGGAGCTGAAACCTTAAGGGCTACTGCTAGCAATGATAATGGTACTAGTGCTCCTACGACCAAAAATGTAAGTGTAGACACGCAAGCACCAACGACACCAACTGACGCCCCTGATGTGACAGACAACGTCGCTAATGACGGCAGCGGTGAAGTGCTTGACCCTGTAGAAACCATCGCTGATGGCGGTGTAACTAACGACAACACCCCAAGTGTGACCGTCCCTGCGGATCAAGTGGCCAACGGCACACCGCAATTGGTCATTGATGGAGCAGTTGTGCCTTCAACCTCCGTGACCAACGACGATGGTAGCGTGATCTTAACACCAACCACGCCATTGGCTGATGGTGAGCATGACCTAAGCTACAACCTCACAGATGACGCCGGTAACCTAAGCGGTAATGCGCCTGCTACCACAATCATTGTAGACACCATCGCCCCAGGCGGTGAAACGGATGCGGATCAAGTAGCGCCAGTGATTGTTATTGCCGAAGCCGCCGATGGCGTGAACGCCACCGAATTCGCAGACGGTGTTCAAACCCAAGTAACACTACCGACTGGAACACTAGCGGGTGACACCATCACCTTAACCGTCACTCCAGATGGTGGTACAGCCATCACCGTTGAGTATGAAGTGACAGCGGGTGATGCCAGTAATGGTAGTGCTGAGGTTACCATTCCAAATGATGGAGCAACAGGCATCACTGCCGATGGTGAGTATAGTGTGACCGCCACCGTAACCGATGACGCGGGTAATGTCAGCACTCAAAGTGCGGCTGCCGACTTTACCGTAGACACGGTAGCACCAACGACACCAACTGACGCCCCTGATGTGACAGACAACGTCGCTAATGACGGCAGCGGTGAAGTGCTTGACCCTGTAGAAACCATCGCTGATGGCGGTGTAACTAACGACAACACCCCAAGTGTGACCGTCCCTGCGGATCAAGTGGCCAACGGCACACCGCAATTGGTCATTGATGGAGCAGTTGTGCCTTCAACCTCCGTGACCAACGACGATGGTAGCGTGACCTTAACACCAACCACGCCATTGGCTGATGGTGAGCATGACCTAAGCTACAACCTCACAGATGACGCCGGTGTGGTGGCTGACATGCTCAAACAATCAGGTATCGAGATCTATTATTTTCAAGATACGCAAGCCTTGAGTGCTGATCTCGCATCGTTTATTGAGACAGATGACCATATTTTGATCAAAGCTTCAAACGGTATTGGCCTTAATAAGTTGTTTTAATATGAGTCGCATTTAATTACTAGGGCGTGTCCTCAATTCAATCGATAGACATCTAAATGGGTTGAAAATGGCTAAATCTTGCCAAACAGCGTCAAATAACTAACTAATATCTCGATATTATCTGCGCTATTTTCCTTGTTTGAGGACAATTTATCTCATTTTTATCACCATTTTTTAAATGAGGACCCGCCCTAATAAAGATAAGCTGCAAGTAAAGGTAGCATTATGAGAAAAATCGATACCAATGCTGCCATATCGTCGATCCACTATAAAATAAATACAGCGATACTGGGTGCATTTTGCGTAGCCTCTGTCTGCGCAGGCACAGCAAGCAAGGAAAATGTATACCAGTATTGCATGGTTACATTTGTATCTGTTTTATTTAGGACTGACTATACTGCTTGAGCGTTTTGATATCCAAAATAACCAAATTGCCAGCGAATAATGTTTATACAGGCGGATACCCCAAAAATAATGGCGTCATTGGCCAAATTAATGACAGTAATGTTGGTATGGGATAAAGTAAAGCAAGATAACTTGGACCCTGCATTAACATTCGTTGAGATGCCTGTCGATTTATTAAAAGGCAGTAGTGAATACTATAAGTTTTATCAAAAAAACGAGAAAATAGCGTTGTCAGTTCTTGTGCAATCAGCATTGATTGCTAGCTCCAATGAGGCCGCTTTTGCATTAGCGTGTTGGCACTCTGGCGATGAAGCCAGTTTTGTCACAAAGATGGTGCGAAAGTCACAGGTATTGGGTTTAACCAACAGCCGCTGGTGCAGTAGTTCCGGTTTAAATAAAAACGCCCATACCACGGCGCAAGACATGAGCACACTTGCTAAAATATTTATCAGGCAATATCCTGAGGTGGCTGCTTATTGTGCATTAAAAAGCTTTACCTTTAATGGCAAAAGGGTGTTGAACACCAATAAGCTGATGCACACTCATACAAATATTTTAGGTGTAAAAACAGTCAACTTGGTGGGTATTGGGTCTAATCTAGTCAATCACTGGACTGATGATGGCGTACATTACCTAAGTATTGTGTTGGGGGCTGAGAGCCGAAAAACCTGCTATGAGTTATCTACAAAAATGATGATCCAGTGCCGTGTATTAAAATAGTAGAAAATCGTATGGTGCTCTAAAAAGTAGGATGCCATTATCCTAGAGCGAAATATAACGGTTTCTTCAACACGCCCTAATATCATAAGAGTGATATAACCACTGCTGAAAGCATCTAAGCAGTCATACCTGCTATTCTCGCTGGCAGGGTTTTATGCTATTGCAACTGTTTTAATAAATTTTCTAAAAACAAGTCACACTTATTCATTTCAGAGATTTCTACATATTCATTGGGCTTATGACCTTGTTCCATTGAACCTGGACCACAGACAAAAATAGGACTGTCAAAAGTTTGAGAAAAAAGACCACCTTCTGTACCAAAAGGTATTTTTCCAACGGTGGTGTCATCTGAAAGCAATGACTTCAAGAACTTTAATTCAGGATGCTCACGACTGGTACTTAACCCTGGATAAGCATTCATAAATTGGATGTTGGCATACTGACTGTAAGCTTGTTTTTGCAGGTTGGTATTGATGATATCGTTAATCGTGTCAATACTATCTTCTGCTATGTGGCGTATCTCATAATCTATGGTACAGCTGTCTGAAACCACGTTTAACGCGGTGCCACCTTGAATTTTGCCAACATGAATAGTGGTGTACGGAATATCATACTCTTCATCACGTTGTCCGCTACGTGCTAATTCATTTTGGCTATCTATTAATGAGGTTACCACTTGGGTAGCAACATGAATCGCATTACGGTAATTGGGTGCCATAGAAGAATGACCGTTTTCTCCACTACAGTGCGCTTGATACACGGCTTTGCCTTTGTGCCCTAACGCTATTTGCATAGAAGTCGGTTCACCAATCACACAAAACCGTGGCGCCTTCATCAAATTTGGCAACTTAGGTAGGATGTTTCTAACGCCTAAGCAACCAATCTCTTCATCGAAAGACAAACATAAATGCAGTGGGATAGAGAGCTTATGCTGACTGGCTTGGCACATTATTCTTATTGCACAGGCGACAAAGCCTTTCATATCTGTTGAACCACGCCCATAAATTTTATCATCACGTTCTTCTGCGATGAAAGGATCACTTTCCCAATGATCTTTGTTGGCAGGAACCACATCGGTATGTCCTGATAGTAAGACACCATGTTCCTCTATTGGACCAGTAGAAGCGAATAAATTGGCTTTGTTGCCTTCTTCATTATGATCGACAACCACTGAAATTCCGTAACCTTCCAATAATGATTGAACGTTTTCGATTAAAGATAAATTGCTTTTATAAGATGTGGTATCAAAACCAATCAATGTTTTTAGTATATCTATACTGCTTTCTTTATTTATTAGTGACATAAATAATCTCGTAAATTTCAAGGTGATTGGTTATTGTTATAAGGCGCTCATTCCAGGGATGTTGCCATCGGCAAAGCAGCGCTGGCAGTGTTGGATAAATGATTTTACCAATAATGTATTATTGGCATTGAGTGGCGTCATAACACCTATTTTCATTGGTCTCAGATTTCCTCTGATTGGTATTCGTACCAATTCTTTACCATCCATAGCCGTATTTACTCTAGGTCTAGTATTGAGAATACTGTATCCCAATTCATTGGCAACCATTGTTTTCACAATTTCAACATAATGACTTTGGGTACGAATATTTGGGGTTAGACCCTGCTGTTCGAAAAGCGATAAAAAATATTCGTGACTATAAGGTATGTCTAATAAAATCATAGGCAGTTTAGACAAGGTTTCTAGAGATACGGACTTTTCAGATGCTAAAGGGTGGTTTGCAGCTACCAAAGCATAAGGCGGTAAACTCGCTAGTGGTTGAAAGTTCACCTGCCTTTCATCAATTTCTAAATTAAAAGTTAGTGCTAAATCCAATTTGTTAGAGAGTACGGTCATCATCAGCATACGAGGTGTATCTAGATTTAAATCAATCTCAACTTGTTCAAAGGTTTGAGAATAATGTTGTATGACTTCAGAGTATAAAGTTGGCGCTGCTCCAATATAACAACCTAGTTTGAGCTTACCTTTTACCTCACTAGAAATCTCAGCAGCCCAGTCATACAAATCTGATGCTTCATCTAAAATCTTTTGGCATTTTTTTTTGAGTATTTCACCTACTGGTGTTAGCTGTAGACCTTTCGCGTGTTGGCGAATAAACAGCTGCACTTCTAACTCTTGCTCGATATGAGTAATGGCACCGGAAATCGATGGTGATGAGATATGTACTTCTTCTGAAGCAGCTACAATGCTGCCATGTTTGGCAGCACCAACAAAATATTCCATTTGACGTAAAGAGATTCGGCGGTTCATGTATATACTCATATATTAAATAAAGGGATATAGTGAAATTTATATAAATCCGCTACATCGTCATCCTCGCTAACCATACTAATGTATCGCTTGCACTCGGTTTCCTTGTATCGAAATTATTTGAACTTAACTATATTTTCGCACCCTAACTATTAAATATAATGCGTCGTATTACACTATATTATTTATAAATAACTATTTATAAGCCACTATTTATAAATTCATTGTTTACAAATCGCCAGGTACGCCGTAACTTGGTGCAGTCGTTGGATTAACCGCTCTTGTTATGTAGTCATCCATTTGTGGCGCATAGACTTCCCAAGCAGTCGATAGGTCGTCAATCGGGTTCTCTGACCAGTCTATCCGTAAATCGACGATAGGCCACTGTATGTCTTTTGCCATGACCATTAATCCAACTGAATGGACGGGTCCAGCTTCGCCGCCAGCAGATAAACCAGCTTTCATCGCAATCAAAAGACGTTCTGCAAGTGGTCCATCAGCTTGTTCAAACGCCTCAGCAATCGCTTGTGGTACTAAAGTATTGTCGAGTAAGTTTCCCGCACTAACCACATCCTCACCAATAAAATACCCATTAACGCCTAACGTATGTTCTCCACTGAATACCGCGCCTTTGTCTGCATTGTTCAAGGCAACCAATTGACGATACTGTATAAAGTCTTCCTTTTCAACCAAGTGCTGAATCGTACTCTCTGGCGTATTACCTTGCTGTAACATATCCAGAATTTTTGTACCTAGGATAGGATCTGTAATATTTTGACTCATGACCATGCCAATCCCAGCGCGACTATGTAAACATCTTGACGCAACCGCAGGTGAAGAAGACGATACTGCACCCCCAATTTGTCCTGTTTTTTTACAGCGAGCAATAATAGAAAAGGTCATGTTAATCTCCAAATACAATAGTGTTTACTTAATAATCTAAATTAGTCAGGAATGACCGCAGTAGCATCTACTTCTACTAACCATTCAGGTCTTGCTAACGCAGTGACTACGATACCTGTAGAGACAGGGTATACGCCTTTTAGCCACTTACCAACGACACGATAAACCTCTTCACGATAGCGCGGATCAACGATATAAATAGTGATTTTGCAGATATCTTCTAGCTCACCACCAGCTTCTTTCAACAGCATATCGATGTTGTACATCGCTCTTTCTGTTTGTCCTTCTGCATCGGCAAGGCAAACACTTTCTGTGGTTTCGAGATTTTGTCCAATTTGACCTCGAAGAAAAACAGTACGCCCTCTTGCCACAACTGCCTGACACAGATCGTTATCTATATTTTGCTCGGGATAAGTTTTTTTTGTATTAAAGCGGCGAATTCTGTCATGTTTCATATTCTGTACTCTCTAATGATATGAATGAGGAACATTTAGTATAGGTAAACCCTAAATCCTTATCTATTCTGATTTTTTGTACTTCTAATTCAGAAATAGTAAACCAAAAAAAAGTCTAATTTTAGGCTGTGGCGCTCACATGTCGCTTTTGGCTAATTTTGTTTTTCCTAATCAGTAGTTATTTAAAAAGTTGTTTTAATCGTTGTTGTTTCCCATAGGATGTTAATAGGTGTTAATAAATGTTAATGGACGTTAATTCACTGGAGAAGACGATGCAGACAACGGATACGTTAGTGATTGGTGGTGGACAAGCTGGTATTTAAAGTAAGGGTTAATTCCTGTTTGATTATTCCATTAGACATATCACGCACGCGTTTTAAATAACATTAGCCAGCAATAGAGGTATATATGAATAATAGTGATGAGCCGACGAAAACGTCGATAAGTATGGAAAAAAGAAGCGTTGAGTTTATTCCTTTAGATGAACGTACAGGAAAGTCGCGCGAACTGTTTGGTATTTGGTTTGGTTTTAACATGGTGCCTTTAGCTCTGATTACTGGAGCAATCGGTATCGTTAGTGGACTGTCTTTTTGGTGGTCCGTATTAGCGATTATTATTGGTGGCCTTATCGGTGGGATTACGATGGGTCTTCATGCATCACAAGGACCAAAGCTTGGTGTGCCACAGATGTTACAAGCTCGAGGGCAGTTTGGATCAAACCCCAATATCACACATACCACCTGAGTATTTCGCAAAACCTTAAAAGCGCTGCTAAGTCATTTCTGATTTGACTTAGCAGTACTTTTCTTTGCTAGGTTATGCTAAACATACAGTTCTTTATTCTATTGAGGCTAATAATAGCACACCCCAAAAAATGATGATATTAACACCTAAGCAGTAGAGTTCGACCAATTTTTATATACTGACAAAAGTCGGTATATGATTTGTTCTATATAATACGCCAATCTCAACTTATCGTAGGCTTTTGATTTTTATAGAATTTAAAATTTTAATTGTTTTAACTGAAATTTTAAAAACTAAGTAAGCATCCGACCATCCCATCTTTCCCTCACTTAAAAAATGCGAGATAGTGTCCACGATTAATAATCGTGGACACTAACATGACAACACAACCACCTAACAAACCCAAACGTAGAACTTACAGTGCTGAGTTTAAAGAACTTTTAGTACAAGAAGCTGAAGGTTCAGGGCGATCAATTGCCAGTATCGCTCGAGACCATGGCATCAACCAGAACCTTCTCCATAACTGGAAACGTCAGCATCACCGCAAAAAGACTCAAACTGGCATATTACCTGCTGCCATAAACAGTCCTGCTGATCCAAACCCCTGCTTTATCCCAATCCGCCTTGAACCTCAAGCAACTCATCTGTCCTCACCCTCCGTAATACAAAACATCAAGCTGCAAATCAGAGCCCCAGGACCTGGGTCCATAAGCCTCACTATTGCCCAAATAGACACCCAAAGTTTGATTGACCTACTACGAGGACTACAATGATACCCATCAATCACATCTGGCTATCCACCGCGCCCATGGACATGCGATGTGGCAGCGGCAAACTACTGGCTCACATCATCACCCAGCACCAAGGCATCCGCCCTCACTGTGCCTACCTGTTTTACAACAAAATAGGCACACGGCTGAAAGTATTCATTCATGACGGACTTGGCGTATGGCTTTGTAGCCGTCAGCTAGACGACAGCAAGTTTCATGGCTTAACCAAACCACTCACCCCCACTCAAACCGGCATCAGCATCAATCGTGAGCAATTTAATGCCTTAATCAGTGGATTACCTTGGCGTAACATGGGCAAAGATAAATTAACCCCCATCCTATAAATACCCGATGACAGGCAAATAAAACTCTGGCAACATAGCACCATGACTGTTGCCACTCTATCCGACTTATCGAAAGACCCCATTTACGCCGAGCTCCTGGTGAAAATCAGTATGCTTGAACAGCGTAATGAGCACCTGCAGCAACAGATTGTTCAAACAAACACGCGTCACGATCAACTACAGCAGCTCGTCAATAAAACCTTTGAGGAAAACCACAAGCTGTATCTAAAAGTACTGGAACTCATCGAAAAACAAAAGCGGCTCATCCATCAACTGTATGGACAAAAGAGCGAAGGCTTAAGTGCCAAACAAACCCACTTAAATCAGGAAGCTGCGCAAGAAGATTTATCTGCACTAGAACAAATCCGAGATGACTACCGCAGCGACTTAACCCAAGATCAGCTTGCCAAGCTACCTGCTATCGATCCTATCCAGACAGAAATGCTCATCGGTGAGAGCGACCTTGAACCAAGCACACAGATCACTGACGGATCGCTACCCTCAGCCACTGATCAGCCTAAAAAAGCAAAGCGTGCTAAATACACGATTATTCCTGACAACCTTGAGGTTAAAACTCTGGTTCATGAACCACTCACCACCGTTTGTGACTGCGGCTGTCAAATGAAGCGAATTGGGGAGGATAAACAGGACAAACTTGGACTCATCCCCAAGCAGTTTTATATTGAGCGACACCTCTATCCAAAATGGGTATGCCGTGAGTGTGACATCATTCATCAAGCGGCTGCACCCAAGCAAATCATTAACAAGAGCATCGCCACCCCTGAGCTGCTTGCTCACATTCTCATTAGTAAGTATGCAGACCATCAGCCTCTATATCGGCAGAATATTATCTATAAGCGAAGTGGGGTAAATATTCCCGATGCCACCATGGCAGACTGGGTGGGACGCTGTGGTGTTGCCATGGCACCTTTAGTGAATCGCTTGCATGCGCGGTTACTGTCTGAGCCTATCTTACATGCCGATGAAACACCGGTGTCTATCATGAAAAACCCTGTGAAAGCCGGCAGTAAATCATTAAAGAAAGGCTATGTTTGGGCGTATCTCACTCCACAGCACGGTGCATTAAAAGCGGTGGTGTATGACTTTGCCCAGAGCCGTCGTAATGAGCACCCTAAAGCCTTTTTAGACAAATGGCACGGTAAGCTGATTTGCGATGATTACAGTGGATATAAGTTTTTATTTCATCAAGGCGTGAGCGAAATCGGTTGTATGGCCCATGCACGGCGTAAGTTTCATGAATTGCACGTTACTGGACAAAGTGTTATTAGCATTGACGCATTAGCGTTATTCGGGCAGTTGTATGCGGTTGAACGTGAGATTGATGCGCGATTTGAAAAAAACACACCCCCAATGCCAAGAGATCCCCAGATAGTCCGGAAAATCAGGCAGGATAGAGCCAAACCGATTGCGGATAAGCTGCACCAATGGTTACAAGAAAAAAGACAGTTAACCACTAAGAATGCCAGTATTACTAAGGCGATTGATTATTGCCTAAAACGTTGGCAAGCGCTGACTTGTTATTTGGATGATGGGAGATTGCCGATTGATAATAATTGGGCGGAAAATCAGATGCGCCCGTGGGCGCTTGGGCGTAAAAACTGGTTGTTTGCAGGTTCGCTACGAAGTGGGCAGCGTGCTGCGAATATTATGTCGATTATCCAGTCGGCTCGCTTAAACGGCTTGGATGTGTCTGCCTATTTGATAGACGTGCTAAGACGCCTGCCTATTCAAGATGATCTAGATGAGTTGTTACCTCATCTCTGGATGCCATCGCAATAGGGGGATGGTCGGATGCTTACATCCGTGACTGATTAACGCTTGTTGTTACGATCGCGGGTATTACGTGAACCGCGACTGGCAGGACTGCCACTGCTTTTAGGTTTTGCGCTGCTAGGACGGCTATCGCTACGACTGTCAACACGGCGCGCTTTAAGCGGCTTGCTTTTGATACGTTCTTGCTTTTCTTTAGCTGCACCATGCAAACCAGTACCGTGACGTGGGCGTAGGCTGACCAAATCGGTTAAGGTATTGATGTCTTTTTTATCCAGCTCTAAGAAGCGTCCAGTACGCAGCTCTTTTGGCAGCGCAATCGACCCGTAACGCGTACGTAATAGACGGCTAACTTTAAGACCTTGCGATTCAAACAATCGGCGCACTTCGCGATTTCGACCTTCTTTTAGTCTGACGTGATACCATTTATTGACGCCTTCACCGCCGCCTTATTTGATATCTTCAAACTGTGCCATACCATCTTCTAGCATAACGCCAGACGTTAGTGTACGAGCGATGTCTGGGGTTACTTCACCAAGTACACGTACGGCATATTCACGGGTGATTTCGCTAGATGGGTGCATTAAGCGATGCGCCATCTCGCCATCATTAGTAAATAATAGCAGGCCAGTCGAGTTGATATCTAAGCGCCCAACCATAACCCAGCGATCATGAGTCAGTTTTGGCAAACGTTCAAAAACAGTTGGACGACCTTCTGGATCATTAGCCGAGCAAACTTCACCTTCAGGTTTGTAATAAGCTAAAACGCGACGACGCTTTTCATTTTCAGCCGTATATTTGATCTGACGACCGTCAACACGAATCTCATCGCCTTGTTCAACGCGGTCGCCGATGGTTGCGGGTCCATTATTGACGGTCACACGCCCTGCTTTAATCACTTCTTCCATCTGACGACGTGAGCCAAGTCCCATGCGGGCGAGTGCTTTTTGCAGTTTTTCATCTTTCATAACGATATCCTTGAGTCGGTGGGTTTACATTTCTCAATGTATGAAATTGGACCGAGTATTATACGCTATTTATCGAAGTTATGTTTAAGATTAGCTTTTAAGGCTATTATAATTAGCGAGTAGATGAAGCTTTATTAAGTATTGCTAATTGACATTAAAAATTAAAAGCTTCATAAGAAATGAATATAAACTAATTGTTACTATTGCGTAATTTTTGCCAAAAATAGCCTATTATTATTCACTATTTAACCACCTATGTTATTATGGCTTTGCTTTTTTATGGTTGGTGTAACTTTTTAGTATGGTTGTCTCAATTGCGCTCGTTGCTAGACGCTGCTTATATCTGTGATTTATAAAGGTTTTTTTTATGTTCTTCAATTCATCAAAGCTATTAGGTGTGGCGTCTGTGCTTATGATAGGTCTGGTTTCAGGCTGTTCCAGCATTAACTCTGGCCTACAATCTGGTGATCTGCCGCCCAATGGTTCATTCGTAGCTGCGAGTGGTATACAGTTTAATGTGCAGCCGTTAAATTTGGGGACTTTGCCTCCGAAGCAGGCCGTTGTTCCTAGTAGCGATTTAACGCGTTTGCTAAGAACCTCTGGGCAAGTTGATTACCGAATTTCGGAAGGTGATATTTTAGGTATTACGCTAGTAGGGTATCCAGAGATTGCGCCGCCTTTGACAAATAGTAGTAACACTGCCAACCCTTATGCTTTGGGCTTCCCTGTTGATCAACAAGGTTTTGTACAGTTTCCACTTATTGGACGTATTAAAGCCAGTGGCATGAGCGTGCCACAATTTACGGCCAATTTACAGAAACAACTGCAACGTTATCTTAAATATTCAGACCCGCAGGTCAAAATCGTTAACTACCGTGGCAATAAATTCTTTATTGATGGTGAGGTTAAACAACCGGGCGAGTTTGCTATTGCTGATGTGCCTGTGTCGCTCTATGGCGCAATTTCTATGGCTGGCGGAGCCACTCCTACGGGCGACTCAAATAATGTCGTGCTAAACCGTAACGGTACTAGCTATAACATCGGACTGGAGTCGCTGCGCCAAATGGGCGCTTCTGCTAACCAAATTTACCTGCGAGATGGTGATTCTATCCATGTTAATAGTCAAGACCGTAATAAAGTATATGTTTTAGGTGAGTTTGGTCAAGTAGAGCCAGTGCCTATTTTAGAGCAAGGTATTAGTTTGGCGCAGGTTTTGGGTGAGTCTAAAGGGCTAAATTCTGCTACAGCAAATGCGGCTAAAATATATGTGGTACGTGATAATTTAAATACACGAGCGACAGATATTTACTATGTAGATATGCAGACCATAACCAGCTTTGCGCTAGCCAATCGTTTCGAGATGCACCCGAATGATATTGTTTATGTCGATCCAACTGGCTTAACGCGTTGGAATCGTGTTATCAGCGCTATTTTACCTTCTACGTCAGCTATTAGGTCGCTCTCAGGCTTATAGGCATTGGGTTTATAAATAATAGGTAATAATTATTATGGCATTTGATAATATTTTAGTGGTGTGTGTCGGTAATATTTGCCGTAGTCCCATGGCAGAAGCGTTATTGAAACAACGTTACCCTCATAAAAATATCGATTCTGCAGGGGTGGGGGCTTTAGTCGGGCACTCTGCAGATCCTGCCGCGCTAGAGATTATGGCAGGGCAAGAAATAGATATCACCAATCATGTCGCCAAACAAGTTGACGAGGACTTGGTAAAAAAAGCGGATTTGATTTTTACTATGTCAGACAGCCAAACCAAGTGGATCGAAGAGCGCTGGCCGTTTTGTCGCGGCAAGACTTTTAAGCTCGGTCATTGGCAAGACAAAGATATTGCCGACCCCTATAAACATGAGATGAGTGCTTTTGAGACAGCATATCAAGATATTGTTGTTAGCCTAGAACAGTGGGCCGATAAAATTAGCTAAATAGCTGCTATTAAACGATTAACCTTAAGTGATGACCATACAGTTATGAATACAGATTCAAAGAACTTATCAAACGCTGCTTCTAAAGAAGATAATGACGAAATTGATCTTATGGCGCTACTGTTTGCCATTTTGCGTGGCTGGAAAGTCATTGTGTTTTTTGCTGTATTAGGGTTGGTGATAGGGATTTTGTATAGCAAATACGTCAATCCTACTTTTAAGTCGGATGCACTGATCCAAATTGAAGAGAACTCTAAGGGCGTTGCCGCATTAGGTGCGGATATTTCTGAGCTGATTGGCTCTGAAGTCAGTAAAGCCCAAGCAGAAGCAGAGCTGATAAGATCGCGTATGATCTTAGAGCCAGTGGTTAATTTGTTACATCTACGAATTCGTTTGTCCGATCCTAATATTGGCGCTTTGGATAGAATCAAGAGCAATAGTACGGATACTCAAATAAATAAACCGGAAGGTGTCTCTCTTAAAACCGAAGATGGTGAAGCAAAAATTAGCCAATTTAATGTCTCACAAGAGTATTTAAATCAATCTTTTACTTTGACACGCTCCGCGACAGGATTTGTGTTAACTAATGGTTTTGACGATTTTAAAGGTCAGATCGGTAAGGCGCATTTATTTAAAGGCACAGACGGGCAGATTCAAATTAAAGTTGATGTTCTACCCGCTGATGGCTACTCGGTTAATATCACTAAGCAATCTCTTCAAACCACGACTGATCAGATAAATAGTGCCCTATCTGTGGTTGAAAAAGGTAAGCAGACAGACATTATTCAGCTATCTATGACGGGTGCCAATCAGCAACAAACCAGCTTGATATTAAAACAAATTGTCTTATCTTACATTGATCAAAATCAGTCGCGTGGTTCCGAAGAAACTACTAAAACCATTAGTTTTATGGAAACTCAGATTCCAACGTTAAAGAAAAAACTGGAAGACTCTGAAGCAGTATTTAATGATTTCCGTAAAAAGTACGGCACTATTGATGTAGGCAAAGAAGCAGAGTTGTTATTGACAGAAAACTCGCAAATCGATGCCCAGCTTAACGAATTAAAACTTAAAAAAGCGGATCTCACGACTTACTACACAGAAGAACACCCTTTGGTTGTGCAGATCAATGAGCAACTGGCGGTACTTAATGCTAGAAAAAATGAGATAGACGATACTATCGCCGGTTTACCTGAGATACAAAGAGAGTTTTTACAACTGTCAGCTGACACGACGATTAATAGAGAGATCTATCTGACGCTACTTAAAAACTATGAACAGTTAAAGATCGTTAAAGCGGGTCAAATTGGTTTCGCCCGTATCATCGATTTGCCTATCAGTACTTATAAAGCCATTGCACCGAAAAAATTGCAGATTATGATACTGGCCATGCTGTTAGGAGCTATGCTTGGTACCATGCTTGTACTGCTTAAAAATATGCTTAGAGATGTGGTTAAAGATCCTGAACGCCTTGAAGCAAAGACTGGTATCCCCGTCATTGCAACCATTCCACGCTCACCATTATTAACGCGACTCGGTAAAAACAAAAATGCCTCTAATCGATTATTAGCCTATGTTGATAATAATAGTCTGAGCTATGAAGCGGTTAAGAGCCTAAGAACAAGCCTTATGTTTGGGATGCCAAAAGAAGGAAAAGCTGGTCAACGAGCTCGCGTTATCCTTATTACTGGTGAAAGTCTGAGCGTCGGTAAGTCCTTTATCAGTGCAAATCTAACAGAGGTATTTGCTCAAATGAATAAAAAGCTCTTGGTTATAGACGCTGATATGCGCATGGGTGAGCTGCACAAGATGTTCAATATGGATAAAAACAACGGTCTTGCCGAATGCTTATTACAGCGTAGTGATGCTACCCAAACATCAAGTAATTTGTCGAGCTTTATCCATCCCACAACGATAGATAATATTGACTTTATGCCACGCGGCCAGCATCCGCGTAACCCTGCTTCATTATTAGCAAATGGCAGTTTTAATCATTTAATGGCGGAGCTTAATCTGCATTATGATTATATTGTCATCGACTCGCCACCAGTATTGGCGGCTTCTGACGCTATGATACTAGCCCAGCACGCTGATAAGGTATTGATGGTAACTAGATACGACGATTCTATAGAAGGGCAGCTGGTTTATGCGGTTAATCAGATGAATAAAGCCAATATAAAGGTCGACGGTATCATTCTCAACGATGTACAACAAGGGATTATGAGCAAATATAGTTATCACTATAGCTATGCTTATGGTAATAACCAATAGTTAGCTTTTTGGAAAATTCTACCAAAATTCACGTTTTTAAGTGGTTGAGTGTTATGTCTACTAATTCAAAACCGTCAAGTGATTATCCATCACTTAATGGCAAAACTGGCTGGCTACAACGTATAGCAGAATACTTGTTATCGTTGCCCCGTAGTGTAAAACGAGCGATTTTAATCACTACAGACTTGGCAATGTCTTTAGTTTGTCTGTTCTTAGCCTTGTCGTTGCGCTATGGCGATATCGCTCATAACATTAGCCCTATCATATTACTATCTTATGGTACGCTGCCCATCATCGGTTTATATCTGATTGGCTTCTATAAAGGCGTAGCACGTGGTTTTTTAGACACGGTTATGGGTAGTGTCGCAAAGTTATTCTTTGCGCTCATGGTCGTTTATGAGATTATTATTTATTTAAATCCGTTAGAAGATATACCGCGCTCCGTTCCTATTATCTTTCTGTTTTTCTTATTTATCTGGTTATGGAATAGTCGTCTTACTATACGTGAGCTCTTGATGCGCTTGAGCGGTAGAGCCCGGCGTCGCCTTAAAGACGATGGTGTTTATGACAATGTAGTTATTTATGGAGCGGGAGAGGCTGGTCGAGATTTATTAGAGGGTCTTAGAAATTCGCATAAATATAATGTTGTGGCTTTTGTTGATGATGATCCACAGCTTGCTAGTGCTTATTTGCTCGGTAAAAAGATTTATCCGGCTCATGACTTAGTAAGCTTAGTAGAAGAATTAGATATTGCGCAGGTATTTTTGGCTATTCCTTCAATCAGCCGCGCGCAAAAACGTCAGATTATAGATAAGCTCTCAGGCATTGCGATAAAAATAAAAGAACTGCCAAGTTTAGAGGAAATCGCTGACGAAAAAGTGACCGTCAGTAGTATGCGCAAAGTAGATATCTTGGATGTGTTAGATAGACAGACTGTTGAACCTGACGCAAAATTGCTGCAGATGAATATCAAGGGTAAGTGCGTGTTAGTTACTGGTGCTGGTGGTTCTATCGGTAGCGAGTTATGTCGTCAAGTAATCAAGAATAAGCCAAAATGCCTAGTACTCTATGAGCTATCTGAGTTTGCGCTTTATAGCATCCATCAAGAACTAACCATCAAACAAGCCAATACACCTGCTTATCAAGATATTAAAATCGTTGCGGTCATCGGTAATGTCACCAATGAATCGAACCTGCTTAGAATACTGAATCTCTATAATATCCAAACGGTTTATCATGCAGCTGCCTATAAACATGTGCCAATGGTAGAGCATAATCCTTTTGAAGGCGTTATTAATAATACCAAAGGTACTTATCACTGCGCCCGAGCGGCAATTGCAGCAAATGTAGAAACATTTGTACTGATCTCGACCGATAAAGCCGTAAGACCAACCAATGTGATGGGCGCATCTAAGCGTTTAGCAGAGTTGGTTTGTCAAGCGCTCAGCCAAACGGATAGCCAAACCTGTATCAGTATGGTGCGTTTTGGTAACGTACTCGGCTCATCGGGCTCTGTTGTGCCTTTATTTACCAAGCAGATTGAGCAGGGTAAGCCGATTACAGTCACCCATCCTGATGTCACGCGTTACTTTATGACGATTCCTGAAGCGGCAAACTTGGTGATCCAAGCAGGCGCAATGGCGTCAGGTGGTGAAGTGTTTGTCCTCGATATGGGCGAGCCAGTTAAGATTGTTGATCTAGCGCATCGAATGATTCACTTAAGTGGTTTTGATATTAGAGATGCTGCCCATCCTGAGGGTGATATCGAAGTAATCTTTACGGGTCTTAGAGCTGGAGAGAAGCTCTATGAAGAGCTGATCATCGGTGAAGATAATATTGAATCGACATATCATCCATTGATCATGCAAGCAATAGAGCATAGCTTTCCATTAGATGAGCTTGAATCGGTATTGTTTGAGTTGAACGAAAAACAAAAAGAGTTTGATGTCCCTTGGCTAAAGCAGCGGTTTAGGCAGTTCGTCGCAGGTTATCAAGAAGGAACTAAAGCTGCATAACACTCAATAAATGCCTGAGATATTATAGTTAAATAAAACTAGTTAGATGAACAAAGGAATATTATGTTAGATATCAAGAATATAAAAATAGCGGTTATCGGACTTGGCTACGTCGGTTTGCCATTAGCGGTTGAGTTTGGTAAGCATCTTCCGGTCGTCGGTTTTGATATTAATGCTACGCGTATCTCGGCCCTTGCCGCAGGTACAGATCATACCTTAGAAGTTAGTGATGAAGAGCTAAATCAAGCATCACATTTGAGTTATAGTTCAGATATACAAGCGCTTAAAGACTGTAATTTTTTTATTGTTACGGTCCCGACACCGATCGATGATTATAAACAGCCTGATCTTACGCCTTTAATTAAAGCCTCAGAGGCTATTGGTAGTCTTCTTAAACAAGACGATATCGTCGTTTATGAGTCGACTGTCTATCCGGGTGCCACCGAAGAAGTTTGTATTCCGGTGTTAGAGAAAGTCTCGGGATTAACCTTCAATCAAGACTTTTATGCCGGTTATAGTCCTGAACGTATTAATCCGGGTGATAAAGAACACCGCGTTACCAATATTTTAAAAGTAACGGCAGGCTCAACACCTGAAGTCGCTGATTTTGTTGATGAAGTATACAATTTAATTATTACGGCAGGTACTCATAAAGCAGCAAGTATCAAAGTAGCAGAAGCGGCAAAGGTGATTGAAAATACCCAAAGAGATGTCAATATTGCCTTAATTAATGAGTTAGCTGTTATTTTTAATAAAATGGGTATCGATACCCAAGCAGTCTTAGAAGCTGCTGGCACCAAGTGGAACTTTTTACCGTTTCGTCCAGGCCTCGTCGGTGGTCACTGCATCGGTGTAGATCCTTATTACCTAACTCATAAAGCCCAAGCGATTGGTTATAATCCTGAGATTATATTGGCTGGACGTCGGTTGAATGACAGTATGGGTGAGTATGTGGTCACGCAACTGGTCAAAACCATGATCAAAAAGCGGATTCAGGTTGAAGGTGCCAAGGTATTGGTCTTAGGGCTGAGTTTCAAAGAAAACTGCCCCGATGTGCGTAATACCAAGGTCATCGATATCGTCCATGAGCTAGAAGAATATAATATCGAAGTCGATATTTATGACCCTTGGGTAGATAAAGCAGAAGCTGAGCGTGAATATAATGTGACGCCTATCAGCAAGCCCGCTATGAATAACTATGATGGTATTATCTTAGCCGTCGCTCATAATGAGTTCATCGAGCTGGGTGTAGAGCAGATTAGAGCGTTTGGCAAGAATGAACACGTGCTTTACGATTTAAAGTATGTCTTTACCAAAGAAGACACTGATATCCGCTTATAAATCTATAGAAAATACGGAAAATAACTATCATGACATCAACTGCATATGAAAAAGTTCAAAAAGTATTAATTAACGAGCCAAAAACCTGGTTAATTACTGGGGTAGCGGGATTCATTGGCTCTAATTTACTAGAAGAGCTATTGTTACTAAATCAAAAAGTAGTCGGTTTAGATAATTTTGCCACTGGCTTTCAGCATAACCTAGATGAAGTACAAGGTTTGGTAAGCAAAGATCAGTGGCAGAAATTTACCTTTATAGAAGGTGATATTCGCAATTTGAAAGACTGCCAAACTGCGTGCGCAGACGTGGACTATGTGTTGCATCAAGCAGCACTAGGTTCGGTGCCGCGCTCTATCGCTGATCCTATCAATACTAATGATACTAATATCTCAGGCTACTTAAATATGCTCGTAGCAGCTCGTGATGCTCAGGTAGCTAGCTTTACCTATGCGGCGAGCAGCTCAACCTATGGCGATCATCCAGCATTGCCAAAAGTCGAGGATGCTATTGGTAATCCGTTATCACCTTACGCAGTGACTAAATATGTCAATGAGCTGTATGCAGATGTGTTCTCACGTACATATGGCTTTAAGACGATTGGTCTACGTTACTTTAATATCTTTGGTAAACGCCAAACACCAGATGGCGCATATGCAGCGGTAATACCAAAATGGACGGCTGCTATGATCGCAGGTGATGAAGTATTCATCAATGGTGATGGCGATACCAGTCGTGACTTTAATTTCATTGAAAATGCGGTACAAGCTAATATTTTGGCAGCGACTGCTCCTGAAGAAGCTAAAAATCAGGTTTACAATGTAGCTGTGGGCGGCCGTACTACCCTTAATACGCTGTTTTCAGCATTGAAAGAGCATTTAGAAGCTAATAGCGTTAGCTACACTCAAGAACCGGTCTATCGAGATTTTAGGGCAGGAGACGTGCGTCATAGTCAGGCTGATATTACTAAAATACAGAATGCACTAGGCTATGAGCCACAGTTCGATATTATTCAAGGTATTGAGAAAGCGATGCCTTGGTATGTTAAGTCTTTATCGTAAATGATAAATAAAGTAAAAGCGCTTATAAGTCGTATCAATAAGAGTAAAGACGGTAAGACAGTAGCTAGCAACTTTGGGTATCTAATGCTATTACAAGTTGCTAGCTATATTTTTCCTTTACTTACCATTCCCTATCTTGCCAGAGTTATTGGGGTAGAAGGTTTTGGGAAAATAGCATTTGCCGCGGCTGTTATAGTATGGCTAAAAACTATATCTGATTGGGGATTTAACTATACTGCGACTAGAGATGTGGCATTAAATAAGAATGACCTGAATAAAGTTTCAGAAATATTTAGTAATGTATTGTGGGCGCGCATAATATTAATGCTTTTATCACTACTACTTCTATTGATTGCAATAGCTTTTATTCCATACTTTGAAGAGAATAAGATCATCTTGCTAGTAAGCTTTTTATTAGTGCCAGGTAATATATTTTTTCCTGAATGGTTTTTTCAGGCTATGGAAAGAATGAAATTCATTACTATACTAAGTCTTGCCAGCAAGATAGTGTTTACATTGCTGGTCTTTGTTTTTATAAAGGAAAAATCAGACTTTATCTTGCAGCCATTGTTTATAAGTTTGGGATTTATAGTAAGTGGGTTGTTTGCTACATACATAATTGTAGGTAAATGGAAAGTAAAGATTCATAAACCTAATATTAGAGAAATAACTAAGACGATTAAAGGCAGTACTGATGTATTTATTAATAATATCATGCCGAATCTATATAATAGCTTTTCTGTAGTATTACTCGGTTTCTATAGCGGCAGCGTAGCCAATGGTCTGTTAGATGCTGGTACTAAGTTTATCAATATCAGCCAGCAATTTTTGTCAATAATATCAAGAGTGTTTTTCCCACTACTGTCAAGAAAAATAGATTCGCACAATTTATACGCCAAGATTAATATTTATCTATCTATATTTGCTTGCGTGAGCCTATTTATATTAGCACCATTTATCATTAAATTTTTCTATACGGAAGAGTTTATGGATGCTGTCGTAATACTTAGGATTATGTCTGTATCGATAATATTTTCAGCATTAATTAGTACATTTGGTACGAACTTTATGATAGTAAAAGGCTATGAGAAAAACTTAAGAAATATAACTGTCATATGTTCACTAGTTGGATTTACATTAGCATTTCCACTAATCAGTCTATATGGTTATATCGGTGCAGCGATAACAATCACAGCAACCCGAGCAATTTTAGGTGTAAGTATTATGTATAAAGCGCTAAATATAAAAAACAGCAAATCAATCATTTAAGTTATACAAACAAAATTTATGTATTAGATACACCTAATAAAATTATCAACAAACTTAAAAAGTAATGACATTAGCAATAAGGTAAGCTGCTATGAATAAATTATTAATAATGATGACCAAAAATTTGCGATCTAGAAAAATAATGAAACTACTAAGGTCATTAAGATCTCGTGATGTGAATGATAATAAATCAAACCTAATATTTCAGAAAAATAAGCTTATCAAGGTTTTAAACATAGCATTTTTAGAAATTCCTTATTATAACTCATTTCAAAAAGATTTAAACTTAGACAGCTTAGACTATTCAGAGTTTTGTAAAATACCTGTGCTAACTAAAGATATAATTAGAAATGATATAGATGCACTTATTAATAGATCATATGAAAGTGTTGATGAGGTGTTTAAGGCGACATCAGGAGGTTCTACTGGCGAACCATTAACATTCTATAGAACTAAAAGTCAAAATATACATGGTCAAGCGGCTTACTATAATGCTTTAGAGCTAAACGGCGTTGATATTTATGATAAGTCGATTGATTTATGGGGTGCTGAAAGAGATATGCACAGCACCAAATCTAGTTTTAGCATGAAAAATTTTTTAAATAATAGATTAACTCTTAATACATTTGTTATGAGCGATGAAATAATGGATCGTTATATCAAAAACATTAATTCAAAAAAACCTGCTTTTATTAAAGCTTATGTTCACTCTATTTATGATATGGCTAAATATATTAACGAGAATAATATAAAAGTTAAATGTAAGCCAGTGATACATTGCACCACAGGGCCTTTATATCCAGAAATGAGAGATGAGATAAGTAAAGCCTTTAATGATGCATACGTTTATAATTTTTATGGCTCAAGAGAAGTATCAGCAATGGCATCTGAGGTTCGAGGAAGTGAAGGTTTATTTGTTTTCTACGATAATATATTTCTAGAGATATTAGATGAAAATGATAATCCAGTCAAAAAAGGTGAAGAAGGCGAAATTGTTATAACAACTTTGAATAATTTTTATATGCCTTTGATTCGCTACAAGATTGGAGACAGAGCCATTAAAGGCGATGATTTAGAATTCGGTACTTTAAGATTAGACAAAGTCACTGGTAGAACTTTAGGCGTCATTCACAAGGCTGACGGTACTAAAATAGATGGTCAGTTTTTTACAACTCTATTCTTCTCAAAATCTAGTATAAAATCGTTTCAGTTAGTGCAGAAAGATATCATTTCATTAGAATTAAATATCGTAAAAAACGATCCTTTCAACCCAAACGAGCTAGAAGAAGTGATCAATAGTATTAAGATAGAGCTTCCTGATGTAAATATCGAAGTGAATTTTTGTAAAAAGATTGATCTAACGGAAACAGGAAAGATAATGTATGTTTATTCGGAAATATAAATGCCTACATATAAAAAGCACTCTGAAATAATCATTTTATTTCTGAATAATATTTTCAATAGCTGATAGTCATTGAAAAATAACATTGATATATAAATATTTTGAATAACTTAAAATGTGAATAATATGAAGATTAATAAATTTAATATACTTACGGTTAATTCATTTTTGTTATCACCTATTCTATCAATGCCGTTTATTATTCTTCAACTAAGAAAAAAAAATGATACTATTGTTAGTTTATTATTTTCATTAATTATAGGTTTTTTTAGCTTAAGATATGTTCCTAGCTTTTCAAATGATAAAGTCAGGTATATAGAGCGTAGCGAGCTTTTTGCAGATTATTCATTGGGTGATTTGTTATTGTATTTCAAAGCTGTTAACCGTCCTGATTATGTTTTTGACTTACTAAATTTTACCTTTTCTAAGGCAAGTATAGATATAAAATATTTTTTCTTTGTAATTACCTCCTTAAGTGTGTTTCTAACGTTCATAGCTTCTAAGAAAATAGTTAAAAGTGTAACTAATTCTGATTTTATATATAGTAACTCTAGTTTTTTTCTTATTCTATTCTCATTTTCAGCAATAAACGTTCTTTCAGGACTGAGATTTTTTTTAGCTGGCAGTATATTCTTGTGGTTTTTATATTTCTTATATTTCAAGCAAATGTATTTAAGAGCTTTTTTAATATTGCTTTTAGCGATAGCTACTCATTTTAGTTATTCTTTAATTCTTGTAGCAACTATTTTTGCAATTTTGAATCAGAATTTTAAATTTCCAAGAGTTTTATTAATTTCTAGCCTAGTATTTTTTATTTTGCCTAATAGCTTTTTGATGAATATTTTTAGCCTACTTTCTTTACCATCAGGATATTTAACTAAAGTTGAAGCTTATACACTATCAGAAACAGTTTATACAGATAGCAGTATCATTCTTTCTTTGATTCGTAATAGTTGGTATTACTTTGCAATAGCCTTTATGTTATTTTATAAATCATCTACAAATGATAAATTCTATATCCTAATAGTATTTTTAATGGTATTTATAAACCTTACATATTCCCTTCCAGTTGTATTTAGTAGGTATGTCACTTATGCAAGAATTGTATTCGCAATATATCTAGTATACTTACTATTAAATAATAAAAACAAAAAAAATGTAATAATAGTTTTTAGTTTTTTAGCTTTATTTAGCTTAAGTGTATACACTGATTTATTTATCGTTCTTCGTTATAATATTGAGAGATCATATTCTATAGAAACTATGTGGTCTATCTATCATATAATTACAGAAGATAATAACTTATATAATTATCTATATTAATTTATGACCTTTTGGCCAGAGAAATAAAATGATTAATCAAAATATAGCTTTTTTTGTACACAGTTTAGATAATGGTGGTATCGAAAACTATTTACTTCGTTTCTTAAAAGGAAGTAATAGTAATTTCAAAAATATTTATGTTTATTGCAAAAGTGGAATGGGCGGTCAACTAGAAGATAAATATGAAGAGTTGAATAATGTAACTGTAATAAAGAAAAGAGTTGGCTTTAACAGTTATAAAGACTTACGATATTTAAGAGAATTTTTGATAGGACATAATATCTCTTGTGTTTGTGATTTCACAGGAAATTTTTCTGGTTTAGTTTTATTAGTAGCTTATAAGTCTGGTATTGATAAAAGAGTAGCTTTTTATAGAAGCTCTACTAATCGTTTTAATTCAGATATAATTAGAAATGCTTATAACTCCATAATTAATAAGCTAGTAAAAAGATACGCCACTGACATTCTTTCAAATTCTAAGGCTGGATTTGATTACTTTTTTTCAAGTTATTGGAAAAATGATAATAGATTTGAAATTATAAAGAACGGTATAAATGCCGAACTCTTCTTAAAAGAGACAGTAAATCTAAGACAAGAGTTTGGTATCCCTGATACGGATTTTGTTATAGGACATACAGGACGTTACAATCCAGCTAAGAATCACGAAACTATTCTAGCAGTAGCTGAAATACTAGTAAAAAAATATAATGATATATACTTTATTTTATGCGGTAACGGAGTTAAGAGTAATCTTCATAATACTTTAGAAACTAAAAAATTAGATAATAAAGTCTTAGTTTTTGAAAATCGAGATGACATTCCGAAGTTCTTAAATACTATGGACTGTTACTTCTTTCCATCAGTGACTGAAGGTCAGCCTAATGCATTGATTGAAGCGATGATAACTGGGCTACCATACGTCGCCTCAGATATCGCTCCTATCAAGGAAACCGTTCTTAATCTAAATAACCTATATGGTCCAAAGGATATAGAAGCCTTTGTCAAAGCATTAGAGACTATTTATAAAGAAAAGTCACCAAGGGATATACACCATCAACAGCAGATCATTGATAAGTTTGATGCAGACAAGTGCTTTAGTAGCTTTTATAAAAGGTTATCGACATGAATGTAGTATTTGTACATGATCATAAGTTTAAGAATAACGGAAGAGAATATTTCTCTGAAGGTAAAATCACCGATGATGTGTTTTCCCGCTATGTCCTACCTTCCGAGAACTTTACAGTAATTAGTCGAATGGAACATATTAATGATAGTAGTAATTTATTAAAAATAGAATCTAATAATATCAATTTCAGTCCAGTCAAGGGATTAAGTTTTTCAAAGGTTTTCTCACGTCACTTATTCAGAAATAGTAAAGATATCCTTCAAAAGATAACTTATTCTGATTTTATTGTTGTACGTTTGCCAAGTTTTTTAGGTGTATATGTTTTAGTTATTAATATATTTACTAAAAAGAAGTATTTTATTGAGCTTGTTGGTGATCCAAAAGAAGCACTTATGACATCTAAAGAGGATGTAAGCTTACCATTTAAATTTTTTGTTCACGCTTTCTCTGAGTTAAATAAGTTTTTCATAAAAAATGCACATGGTGTAATCTACGTGACTGAGTCTGCTCTTCAAATGGACTATCCAACTAACGGTTTGACAGAACATGCTTCGAATGTTGAGATGACAATAAAAGAAAAACGTATTAGCATTGAGGACTACAAAATTCAGAACAATCTTTTTAAGATAGGATTGATTGGTTCCTTTAATAATCATTATAAGGGTATAACCGAAGCCATTAATGCTATGAGCTTGTTAAATGATAGTGAAAAAAAATTTGAATTACATATATTAGGTTCAGGGACTCTAAAAGATGATTATAATTTATTAGCGAAAGAGCTAGGCGTCAGTGATTTAGTTTTTTTTGACGGTATTGTCAAAGGAGGAAATAAAGTCGCTGACTGGTTGAGTTCTTTAGACCTCTATATTCAGCCAAGTTATACTGAAGGTTTGCCTCGCGCTTTAATTGAAGCAATGAGTGTTGGTTTACCTGCTGTAGCCTCTGATGTAGGTGGCATTCCTGAGCTACTATCTAAAGATACTTTGGTAAAACCTTACGATTCAGAAGCTCTGGCAAAAAAGATAAAAGATTTCGTCGATTCTCAGAAATTAAGATTTGAGCAAGGTAAATTAAATTATCAAAAAGCCAAAGAATACGATCAAAAGGTTTTAAAAAAACGTCGTTCAGAGTTTTGGCAATCAGCTAGAGATATTGTAAAAAGGAGTCTGGTTTGAACAAGTTCCTAATAATAGCTAGCTACCCTGTTTCAATCCTAAAATTCCGTGGTGCTTTAATTAAAGCGCTACAGGATAAAGGCTTTGAGATTCACATTGCCGCTCCAGAATTCGGAAATTATCCAGAAGAGCGTGAAAACCTAATAGAGTTAGGTTATACCGTGCATGAAACCCCCATGCAGCGTACAGGGACCAATCCGTTAAAAGACGCTGAAACCTTGTCTGCTTTATACTTATTGATGAAGAAAATCAAACCTAGCCATGTAATGGGTTATACCATTAAGCCTGTCATCTATGGGTCATTGGCAGCCAAACTCGCTCGTGTGCCGCATCGTTTTGCCCTGATTACAGGTCTTGGTTACGCGTTTCAAGGAGCAAATGAGCAAGACTATAAAAAGTCTAATCTACAAAAAGTAATGCATAAGCTGTATTCAGTAGCATTAGCATCGACTCATAAAGTGTTTTTTCAAAATCCTGATGACGAAGCATTATTTAAATCTATGGGTATCTTAACGCCTAATGCATCAACTACCGTTGTTAACGGCTCAGGTGTTGATATATCAGAATATAGTGTCCAGCCATTTGCCACTATAGATGATATATTGATCCCTAGGTTTCTATTGATAGCTCGCTTGCTGGGTGATAAAGGAGTACGCGAATATGCTCAAGCTGCTAAAATTATTAAAGATAAATATCCGCAAGCTCAATTTGACTTAGTAGGCTGGATCGACGATAACCCTGATGCTATCGAGCAACAAGAGTTAGATAGTTGGATTAATGAAGAGTTATTTAACTTTTGGGGTAAGCTTGATGATGTGAAGCCAGCCATTGCAGCGAGTTCTATTTATGTATTGCCTTCTTATCGAGAAGGCACACCGCGCACTGTACTAGAAGCGATGGCAATGGGTCGCCCAATCATTACGACGGACGCGCCAGGTTGTCGTGAAACAGTGATTGATGGTTATAACGGTTATTTAGTTCCTGTTAAAGCGGTAGAGAAATTAGCGGCTGCGATGGAACGTTTTATCGTTTATCCAGCGCTTGTTATTAAAATGGGTAAGGCATCACGCCAATTGGTAGAAGAAAAGTTTGATGTGAATGCTGTCAATCAATCCATGCTAGAAGCGATGGGTTTATAATTTATATAGTAGAGTCACAGGAAGAAGAATGATCAAACGCCTTTTCGATATCACTGCTGCGATCACCGCTTTGGTCGCTTTATCTCCGGTATACGCCATTACTGCTTACAAAGTCAAAAAGAACTTAGGCGCGCCAGTGCTATTTCGTCAAACGCGTCCCGGATTGAATGGTAAGCCGTTTGAGATGATTAAATTTCGTACCATGAAAGATGCCATAGATAGTGCTGGCACTCCTTTGCCTGATAGTGAGCGCTTAACTGACTTTGGTAAGGCACTACGTAATAGTAGTTTGGATGAGCTACCTGAACTGTGGAATGTCGTCAGAGGCGATATGAGCTTAGTCGGACCACGCCCATTATTGATGGAATACCTGCCGCTATATAGTAAAGAGCAAGCGCGTCGCCATGATGTACGTCCTGGTATTACGGGTTATGCGCAAGTAAATGGGCGTAATGCCATCGGTTGGGATAAGAAGTTTGAGCTTGATACTTGGTATGTAGATAATCAGTCATTTTGGTTAGATATTAAAATATTATTAAAAACAGTAAAAAAAGTGGTTATCAAAGATGGTATTAGTGCGGACGGCGAAGCGACAATGAGTAAATTTACTGGTTCTCAAAACCAGTCCGCTTTAGAAAATAGCTATGAGTAGAGTATTTGCCGTCTATGGTGCCTCAGGCTGTGGTCGTAGCTTAATGCCGGTAGCCGTTGATCAATTACAAAGATTAGATGCTCAAGAAAATAGCCAAATCGTATTTATTGACGACGCATTAGAGGGAAATGCTAATGTTAACGGCTATACGGCGATGAATTATGCAACATTTAAGAGTATAGATAGTGATTATAAGTTTGTCCTGATAGCCATTGCTAATAGCAGCATTCGTCAAAAAATTGCAGAACAATTGGTTCAAGATGGTATCTCATTGTGGACAGTAAAAGGAACGACCACCTTAATTATGGATGCAGTCAGTATCGCTGCCGGTGCTGCGCTCAGTCCATTTGTCACTATTGCTGCTAATGTGACTATCGGTAAATGCTTCCATGCTAATTTATATAGCTATGTCGAACATGATTGCGTGATTGGCGATTATGTCACCTTTGCCCCGCGCGTCAGTTGCAATGGCAATATTCATATCCATGACCATGCTTATATTGGCACAGGGGCAGTCATCAAACAAGGCACACCTGATAAGCCATTAATTATCGGTAAAGGTGCCATTGTAGGAATGGGAGCAGTTGTTACCAAAGACGTGCCAGCAGGAGCTGTCGTGGTTGGTAATCCTGCAAGACCCTTCAATAAATAAAAAATTTCGTTATAAGTTATTAATCGCCATCATCAATTATAAATAAGCACCATCGAGGCAACTATGTTAAACACCCCATTTTCACCTTGGCCAAGCTTTACTCAAGAAGAAGCGGATGCGGTCAGTCAAGTATTATTATCCAACAAGGTAAATTACTGGACAGGGCAAGAGTGTCGTCAGTTTGAGACTGAGTTTGCTAAATGGGCTGATAGCAAATATGCCATTGCAATGGGTAATGGTACGTTGGCATTAGACGTGGCCTTACAAGCGCTAGATATTGGCGCAGGCGATGAAGTAATCGTCACGCCGCGTACCTTTATTGCGAGTATCTCATCCGTGGTCAACGCTGGAGCGACCCCTGTTTTTGCTGATGTCGATGAGGCAACCGGTAATATCACGCCTGAGTCGATCGCGGCGGTATTGACGGATAAAACCAAAGCTATCGTCTGTGTGCACTTGGCAGGGTGGCCTTGTGATATGGATGGCATCATGGCGTTGGCAGATAAGCATAATCTATACGTAATTGAGGATTGCGCGCAGGCGCACGGTGCGCGTTATAAGGGTCGTAGCGTGGGTAGTATCGGCCATATCGGTGCGTGGAGCTTTTGCCAAGATAAAGTAATGACCACAGGCGGTGAGGGCGGTATGGTCACCACCAATGATGAGCAATTATGGCGCAAAATGTGGGCTTATAAAGACCATGGTAAAAGCTATGCAGCGGTCTATGAGACCGAGCATCCACCAGGCTATCGCTGGCTACATGAGAGCTTTGGTACCAATTGGCGCATGACTGAAATGCAAGCTGTGCTCGGTCGCATTCAATTAACGAGAATGTCTGATTGGACAGCCAAACGTACGGCTAATGCTCAAGCTATCTTAGATACCTGTGCTCAATGGGAAGCAAAAGGTTATCTTTCTGTACCTAGGTTAGAAGAATCAGCGCAGTTTGCAGATTCGACCCACACCTATTATAAGCTCTACGTCTATGTGCAGTCAGATAACCTACCTAAAGAGTGGTCACGAGATCGGATCATTGAAGAGATCAATGACTTAGGGGTTCCTTGTTTTTCAGGATCTGCTTCTGAAGTTTATCTGGAAAAAGCGTTTGATAATACAGGCTTACGTCCTGAGACGAGACTACCAGTCGCCAAGCAGCTCGGCGAAACCAGCTTGATGTTTCTCGTGCATCCAACGTTGACGGAAGACGAGATTAAGCAAACCGTACAAGCAATTGATAGTGTATTCACTAAAATTCATGGTCAATAATTTATTGGGTTAAATTGAATTTAGTGACGTTATTTTAATTACGATAATCCATATTACTGTTTAAACGATAGCATCTATAATAAACCCCTTTTAACCGAAGAGTATTTGATCATGTACAAGAAGCTAAGCATTTTATTAGGTTTGAGTGTCTTATCCTCAGTGTCGGTGTTGGCATCTGCACAAAACCTGTATATGAACGATCTAAAGCTTAAGGCAGATCTTGATTGGCTGAATACTCAAACCCCGATATCATTCAGGCTACCTAAGAATTTTGTAAAACTGACAAAGCCCTGCTAAGCGTTTGCTATTATAGCCTAGCAGGGTTTCTTTGTGCCAAATCGTACTAGGCGCATATCACTCTACTCTATGAATACTGATCATGCGATACCCTAAAAAAGAACAAGATCGTCACCTGATGAGTAAGAGGAAATTAAACATCACCTTTATAAGTTGTCAGTCACTCGTGATCAATATCGACTCAAAATATCGCATAACCTAGAAAAACAATTACTAGGTAATCTACTATCTAAAAGCGAAAGAGGACTCCACCCGACATTAGGGTGGAGGTGAATTTCGCCTAGTGTTTATTATATTTTTATACAAATTAGCTACTGTATGAAATCTAAATAATCTTTAGAATTTATATTCTATCAAACAAAATTAGTTGCGGTAATGAAAATCAACAAAGCGTATAAATTTAGGCTTGAGCCTAATGCAGAGCAACAGATTATTCTAAATAATCTTGTCGGCTCTGCACGCTTTGTTTGGAATCAAATGCTAGCGATCTCATTTGAGATGTTTGCCAAAAATGAATTTATTAATGTCACCAACTTGGTTAATAAAATCATGGATCTAAAGAACAATCCTGATTTTGACTTCTTAAGAACCCATGCCAATGCCGTGTCCTTACAACAAAAAGTACGTGATCTCGCCTCTGCTTGGTCACGATTTTTCGACCCTAAAGTTCATGCTAGGCTCAAAGAAAATAAAAAGAAGCTCCGAAAACCCAAGTTCTTTAAGCTAAGCGATGGCACAGAGATTCAACTACGACAACTGATGCCAAGATTTAAACGTAAATCCGATGGCTGTGACTCAATTCGCTTGGTTCAATTTGATAAGTATTGCCGTGTTGAGGGTAATCGCGTCAAACTACCTAATGGCGTGGGCTTTGTGAAATTTAGAAAATCACAAGACATCATCGGCACCATTAAAAACATCACTATTAGCAAGAAATCAGGGCACTGGTACGTGTCTTTTGGGTGTGAGCGAGCACTGGATCAAAACCCAATTCACCCCTCTACAAGCGCCATAGGTATTGATTTAGGTGTCACTAAACTCATTACCACCTCAGATGGTCAGCACATCAAACCCAAAAACAGCTTTAAAGCCAATCAAATTAAACTGGCCGCATTACAGCGCCAATTAAGTAGAAAAGTCTTATTCAGTCAAAACTGGAAAAAGCAGAAAAACAAAATACAAAAACTCCACCATCATATTGCCAATATTCGCCATGACTACTTGCACAAAATCACCACCGCGATCAGCAAAAACCACGCCATGATTGCTTGTGAGGACTTAAAAGTAGCCAATATGTCGAAGTCTGCAAGTGGTACGTTAGAAAACAAAGGGCGTAACGTCAAAGCCAAGTCAGGATTGAATAAATCCATTTTGGATCAAGGCTGGGGCATGATGATTGATATGCTTGAGTACAAGCAGCACTGGCAAGGCGGGGTGCTCATTAAAGTAAACCCACGCTACACCAGCCAAACCTGCTCCCAATGTCAGCATATTACCAAAGAGAATAGACAAACTCAGGCTAAATTTGAGTGCGTCAAATGCGGGCATAAAGCAAATGCTGATGTGAATGCAGCTAAAAATATTTTATCGGCAGGACATGCCGTTTTAGGATACACCTTAGACTTATATGTAAAAGATATGCTTTGAAAACCCGCCACTAGCGGGTTTTCTTTTATCTATAGAATGGAAATAGTGTAAAATATATACTGAGATTTAATAGGATATAGTGTATCTTGTATTTATGTAAAATATATAGGATATTCTAATGATCAATTCTTTCAGAACAACATCTTTTTCAATGGATAGTGGAGAACGTTATTGTTTAGTGATTGATCGAATAACACAGCTACCTATCTACTATCCTAATTTATTCATCACAACCCAACTTCGTAATAAGTCAGACTCGTTTTCAACTATGCTGTCAGCAGCTAATAATATAGCAATATTTCTTAGGTTTTTAGATGACAGAGATATAAACCTTGAAGAACGAGTTCTATGTCGAGAGTTATTTGAAACTTATGAGTTAGACGATTTGCGAGACTTCACTCAGAAAAGATTTTCAAAGGTAGCTGATGGTGGTGGTTATGTTAGTGATGAAGGTGTAGTTAGCTCAATAACTCATTACATGCGCTTGACTACGATTGCTCAATACATAAGTTGGTATGCTAATCATTTGATTAAGCAACCAAGTACAGTTGAAGCTAGACAAATAAAAAGAGTGGAGACACAGGTAAAGTCACGACGTCCAGTAAAAAGAGGTCGTAATCGAGATCAGGATAGGTCACTTGATGATGTGCAATTAGAAGTCTTGTTTGAGGTAATAAAGATAGGTTCAGAACATAATCCATTTGGTGATCAGGTACAACGACGTAATCGACTAATGATTTTAATTCTATATTACCTTGGAATTAGAGGTGGTGAATTACTTAATTTAAGAATAAGTGACATTGATTTTTCCAAGCACCAACTAAAAATTGTTAGGCGTGCTGATGAGAAAGATGACCCTAGAGTACAAGAACCTAATGCTAAGACGTTAGAACGCACAATACCTCTTGGAGAAATTCTTAGCAAAGAGCTTCATGAGTATATTACCAAAGATAGGCGTAAAGTCACTAATGCGAGGAGAAATGATTTTCTGTTTATTACTCATAAAGAAGGGCCAACAGTTGGGCATCCTATATCAAAATCTAGCTATTACAAAGTGCTTAATATCGTAAAATCCGTATCGCCTGAATTGTATAAATTAACAGGCCATAAGCTACGACACACTTGGAATCGTAAGTTTTCAGAGAAAATGGACTCAATGAACAAACCTGTAAGTGAGGAAAAACAAGAGCAAATTCGCTCTTATGTAATGGGATGGAAGCCTGGTTCTGGTACATCAACTCATTACAATAAAAGGTTTATTCAAGAGCAAGCCCAGAAAGCAGCTTTAGCACTTCAATCAAATAGTGGAACACGACTACCTGAACAGGGGTTGTAAGATGAATAACTTATCTGTTAATTTTCTTGAGAATATTAAGGAAGAACCATCTAAAAACGATAAGAAAATACGTGCAAAGACGAAAGGTTATTCCTTTGAACTCTGGGAAAGAGAATGGGTTTTAGATAAAAACAATATAGTTAGCTTAGCTTATATC
>NZ_JBQSXG010000020.1:0-36687 GCF_052378005.1 Psychrobacter sp. AOP31-B2-9 | reverse complement strand
ATGGATAACAATACCGACACTAAAAACAATACCAAACATAATTTTATTAAAAACCGCCCTTATGCAGTTGTCTTGTATGGTGCCACCAGTTTTGTAGGAAAAATCACAGCTCACTATTTAGCAGATTTTTTGTCTAACGAAAAGGACGACCATGGTACGCAAATCACATGGGCAATAGCAGGTCGTGATGAGACAAAGCTCAATGAATTACAATCTGAGCTGACAAGTAAGGTAGATATTATTATTGCTAACAGCAACGATGACGCTAGCCTGAATAACATGACCACACAAACGCAAGTCATTATTTCAACCGTCGGCCCTTATCTCAAATACGGTGAGCCTTTAATTAAGGCTTGTACCGCCAATGGTACCGATTATGTCGATCTCACTGGTGAAGCCATTTTTATCAAAGATATGATGGATAAATATCAAGATGCAGCCGAGCAGAGCGGCGCTCGTATCATTAACTCATGTGGCTTTGACTCTATTCCATCAGACTTGGGCGTCTACTTTACCCAGACCAAAGCAGAAGAAAGTTTCGGTGATACTTGCCATGTCATTCACATGCGCGTAAAAGCCGCAAAAGGCGGCCTATCAGGTGGGACGATTGCATCAATGGCAACTATCTTTGAAGAAGCAGGAAAGAGTAAAGCTCGTCGTGAGCAGGTAGCAAACCCCTATCTACTCAACAATGACACAGATGCACCACGGGTACGCCAAGATAACATCAGCAAGCCAGAATACGATAATGAGCACAAACGTTGGCTAGCCCCCTTTGTGATGGCCAGTATTAATACTCGTATTGTGCACCACAGCAACCAATTACTTGGTTATGAATATGGACGTGATTTTAAATACGATGAAGCCATGTGGATGCAAGATGGTGTGAAAGGTCAACTATCGAGCTACGCCTTGAGTGCAGGCTTGTTTGGATTTTCCACCGCTATGATGATCACCCCGAGCCGTGAGTTACTATCTAAACATGTATTGCCCAAATCAGGATCTGGTCCGTCTGAAGAAGAGCAAAAAAATGGCTATTATGATATTCGCTTTTTTGGAAAAACCGCAAAAAAACAGACTATTAACACCAAAGTAACGGGGGATAAAGACCCTGGCTACGGCAGTACCTCACGTATGCTAGCTCAAGCAGCACTGTGTTTGGCACAAGATATCAGTAAAGAAACTGTTGGTGGTGGGTTTTGGACACCAGCATCTGCAATGGGTGAGCATCTGTTAGCACGCTTAGAGAAGTATGCAGGACTTAGCTTCGAGGTCATTAATGACTAATAGTCGACTTATCTCAAACGCATATAACCATCATTGGTACATTGATATTCTCTCTATCACGGTACTGACAGAGACTATTCATAAATGTTTAACAGACTTTAATATGTAACAATATGAATACATTGATTTCACAATGTCACATGAAAACATTAAGCTGTTAGAATATTAATTCATGTACCACTTATGTACCACTGAACCATCAAGAGCTTAATTGCTATTCTGCATTTCAGAATTTATGTTTGGTTATTAGTTAATTAATAAGACCTTTATCCTATGCAATCATGATAGTCAGTATGATGGTTATCATGATTTTATTTTATCTGCATCTTATTAGAACATGCCTCCAAATCAATCAATAGTCCTTTAAATGGGCTAAATATATATTTTATCAACATACTAAGTCTATGTGCAGCAGCATTAGATACTGGTTAAATTAAATATTTCTTTAAATTAATATACAAAATCTGTAAACCAAGGAACCAACCCATGCAAAAACGTACTTTAGCAATACTTATCAGTGCAGCGCTTACTATCCCAAGCTTGGCAATGGCAGCTCCTGCAGATACCACACCAGCAGACGTGCAAACAGCAATGGCTGATAGCGCAGTGCAATCTGACGTTGAAAATGCCGAAAGCGGGCTAAACTCAGTTGAATCTAGCCCTTTTCAAATCAGTGAGACTCAAACTATTTCAATTGCAAGAACCAATGGTAATGCAAACATAGCTCAAGTAGAAGAAATGCCACAGCCAGGCATGCAACAACCAGACATGCAACAACCAGACATGCAACAGCCAGATATGCAACAGCCAGATATGCAACAGCCAGATATGCAACAGCCAGATATGCAACAGCCAGATATGCAACAGCCAGACATGCAACAGCCAGATATGCAACAGCCAGATATGCAACAACCAGACATGCAACAGCCAGATATGCAGCAACCAGATATGCAGCAACCAGACATGCAACAACCAGACATGCAACAACCAGACATGCAACAACCAGACATGCAACAGCTAGGTATGTAATCAGTCATTAGATAATTAAGTATTCGGCTATTGATGATTGGTTTTTATCAGTAGCTTTTTCAGAATAGGATACAAAACATAAAAAAGGCAGCCTAATGGCTGCCTTTTTTATTTTGCAAATAATTTACAATTTTTTATTTCTTGGTTTTAGTCACACCTGCTTCTTGCAGTAACGCACCAAATGTACCCATTTTACTAGGTGTCTCAGTTTTCTCAGATCTTGGTGCCTTGCTACGATTACTACTAGCGCTTCCTTTATCCTGACGATCGCCACGTGGCTTGCTTGATCGCTTGTCAGCAGATTTTGGGCGACTATTACGTGAACGATTGGTTTTGTCATCAGAACCAATATCTTTGGCAGTAGGTTTAGCTGCTGAACGTGCTGGTTTTTCAGACTCAGGTTTCATACTAAAGCCAATACGACCACGCTTCTCATCAATAGAGATGACACGTACTGAGACAATATCACCTGGCTTCACACGATTCATCGGATCAGCGACGAAATCATTGGCCATTTGTGAGATATGAACCAAACCATCTTGGTGAACACCAACATCAACAAAACAACCAAAGGCTGTAACGTTAGTCACGACACCTTCAAGCTGCATGCCTTCTTCTAGATCTTTGATGCTATTTACGTCATCACGGAAACTGGCTGTCTTAAACTCGGGACGTGGATCACGTGCTGGTTTAGCAAGTTCATCTAAGATTGCTTTTATGCTGATATTTTCATCGTTAGCAGCAACTGCAGTGGTATCGATAGTATTGAGTATTCCATCGTTACCGATGATTTCTGGCAAGGCTTTACCAGTTTGCGCAAGTAAGCTCTCAACCAATGCATAGCTTTCTGGATGCACACCAGTGGCATCAAGTGGATTGCTACCATCATGGATACGCAAGAAGCCCGCTGCTTGTTCAAAAGTCTTAGCACCCAAGCGTGGGACATTTTTCAATGATTCACGACTGTCAAACGCACCGTTTTCTTTACGGTAGGTGACGATTTGCTGAGCGACATTACGATTCAGACCCGCGATATGTGCCAAGATAGCGGGGCTCGCCGTATTCACATCGACACCAACAGAGTTTACACTATCTTGTGTTACTTTATCTAGACTATCTGCCAATTGAGTTTGGTTCACGTCATGCTGGTATTGCCCCACACCAATGGCTTTTGGATCAACCTTGACAAGCTCTGATAATGGATCTTGTAAACGACGAGCGATAGATACTGCGCCACGCACAGAGACATCCAAATTAGCCAACTCATCACTGGCAAGCTCACTGGCTGAATAGACAGATGCACCCGACTCATTAACGATAACGGCTTTGGCTTTTAGCTCAGAATTGGCTGCCAAAATCTCTTTAATCATTGCATCTGTTTCACGACTTGCCGTACCGTTGCCGATAGCGACCAAATCAACGTTATAAGTATTTAGTAGCGCACCAATGATTTTTTTGGCCTCGCTCATCTTATTATCAGGTGCAAATGGATAGACAGTAGCAACAACAGGTTTGTCTTCACTGTCTAGCATGACATGGCCTTGCGCATCGACAATCGCCATTTTGACACCATGACGGATGCCTGGATCAACGCCTAAAATAACTTTGCGACCGGCAGGCGCTGACATTAATAAATGCTGCAGATTATTTGCAAATACATCAATGGCATCCGCTTCAGCCGTCAGACGCTTTTCGGTCAGCAAACGATGTTCTATATGCGGACGCCATTTGTCTTTCCACAAGCTACTAGCTGCTTCTGTTAAAAATGTACAACGATCAGCAGGCACTTTTGTATTAATATCAAAATAACTGATAATTTTTTCAATAAAAGGAGTGTCTTCACCTTCAATTTTTAGACCTAAGACGTTTTCTTGGCGACCACGTAACAACGCTAATAGACGATGATTAGGCAGACGCGCTAAGCTTTCACTATGCTCAAAGTAATCTTTGAATTTTTCACCAACTTCACGTTTTTCATCACTAGCAACAGTAGACACGATACTAGCAGTTTTGGCAAAACCACTACGTAAGTTATCTAGCAAATCTAGCGCTTGCGTCCATTCGTCAACGATGATGGCCTGTACACCTGCTAGTTGTTTGTCGATATCACTGAAATCAACCTCAATTTCATTACCGCTATCATCAGTAATACTGGATGGCAATTGATAGTCTGCTAACGCATCCTTTGGAGTAATCTCTTGCGTCAACACTGCTTGAGCAGCTACATCAAGGCCAGCAACTCGTGCTTTGGCAGCTGGTGAACGGCGGCGCGGACGATATGGCAGATAGATGTCTTCTAGCTCAAGTTTCGACGTCGCATTATCAATACGCGTCTGCAGCTCATCAGTCAAATTACCCTGCGTGCTGAGCAGCTCAGTAATTTTTAGGCGACGGGTGGCCATATCACGCTCGTAATTGAGAGACTTCTCTAACGTTCGTAGTTGTGCATCATCAAGATTCTGAGTCTTTTCTTTGCGGTAACGGGCAATAAACGGAACAGTCGCGCCTTCATCGTAAAGTTTGACAAACGCATTGACTTGAGCAGTCTTAATGCCAAGCGCGCGAGCAAGCTTGTCGTGAATATTCGCGTGTGTGGTTGCATCCAAAACCTTTGCATTTGTCGAGGTTTGAGATGGCGTTAAGGTATCAGTGCTACTCATATACGTATCAATCGTTGAGAAATGTAGTTTTGCATTATAGCAAAAGCTGCATGAATAAAAATCCTTTTTATCTTTTCGTTATTTATCGGGGGTTTTATAGCAAAAAATGCCGAATATCATGGGTTTTAGCACCTTGTTAAACAAACGCATACAGCATTTGTCTTTATGAGTGATGCAATTCGTTGTGCAATCTTATACACTAAAGTACCAATAACTAAAATATCGGTATGTTCTGATACATTAAACAATAGTTTTCAATTATAGGAAAATATTGCTTCTAACCAACAATTAGATAATGATACTGTTTTGCTGATAGCTTTTCACACACGATTTTTATGTATGATATCTACTAATAATAATTTTTATAAGAGGATGCCTGTATGACTGATAATAACAGCCCTGATACTTTGACTCAGCGTATTTTAGTCGTCGATGATGATGCACGTTTACGCTCGTTGCTACAACGCTTTCTGGAAGACGACGGTTTTGTCGTCCGTACCGCCCACGATGGTAATCAGATGGACAAGTTAATGCAGCGTGAACTGTTTTCCTTAGTGGTATTAGATTTAATGCTGCCAGGCGAAGACGGTATCAGCATTTGTAATCGCCTACGTGAAGACAACGGCGACATTCCTATTATTATGCTTACCGCTAAAGGTGGCGATGCAGACCGTATTGCAGGACTCGAAGCAGGTGCAGATGATTATCTGCCGAAGCCATTTAATCCGAAAGAGTTATTGGCTCGTATCAAAGCCGTACTTCGTCGCCAAAATCGTGAACTACCGGGTGCACCAAGTCATCAACTTGAAGTGGTTGATTTTGGGCCATGGACACTGGATCTATCGACCCGTACGCTTAAACGTGACGGCAATGTTGTTACCTTAACGACTGGTGAGTTTTCAGTATTAAAAGCATTAGTACAGCATCCACGTGAGCCATTGACTCGTGACAAGCTGATGAATCTTGCACGTGGTCGTGAATGGGGGGCAATGGAGCGCTCTATTGACGTACAGGTATCACGTTTACGGCGTCTGATCGAAGACAATCCCTCACAAGCACGCTACATTCAGACCGTTTGGGGTGTGGGTTATGTCTTTGTACCAGATGAGACAGAAGGTGAAACTGCTAAGAGTGAGTAATCTTTGATCCGTGCATGTCATGATTTAAAAAATGACATGCATGCATTGAGTTGCAAATACATACTGACATAATTTCTTTTTAATATAGACCGTATTTGATTGCTTTCAAACACGCGCTAATATGATGAGTGTTTCTGTGAAAAAACCGATTATTTTTCAAAATATACCCTGCACCTTGGTGACAGGGTTTTTGGGTGCTGGAAAAACCACAGTGATCAACCAATTGCTTACAACAAAGTCTACCGATGAGCGTTGGGCTTTGCTTATCAATGAGTTTGGTCGAATCGGTATTGATGGCGCGCTACTAGCAAGCACAGAAGATAGTAATCTTGAACAACAAAAAATTGCCATTCGTGAAGTCAACGGTGGCTGTATTTGCTGTACTAGTCAGCTACCGTTACAAATAGCGATCAGCAGACTACTCAGTGAGCACAATCCACAGCGCCTGCTCATAGAACCAACAGGACTTGCACACCCACGTGAGTTGATCAATCAACTTGGTGCCCCTCATTGGCAAACAGCACTAAAAATGCAAGCCGTGATAGCCGTACTCAGTGGTCGCCAATGGCAGCAAGAAAATTATCGTAACCAAGACGGCTTTCAGGCACATGTCCGTGATGCAGATGCGCTGGTGATTAATCGCTACGATCAATTGCACGAAAGCGACAAACAAGCTTTAGTGGAATGGATAATCAAACTCAATTCGCAAGTGACAATTATCTGGGCACCATCTGAACAAGCCACATCTGATGTTAAAAATGCTTACTTATTAGCATTGAATGATCAATTGAGCAACTCTAGTCAAATAATCTCGAAACAACGCAAAATAAATATCGCTCCTCCAAAAAAATCGGTTATAGGCTTACAGCCACGTATTGGTGCTATATCAACATCACCGTTGTCTGCTCCTCAAACCGACAGCAAAGAGCATCAAATCAACACAGATACCGATCAGCCCTACCGCTATCATGAAAAACAACAAGACATACTTTTGGCAGGGTGGCGACTGCCAGCGCATTATGTATTGAAAGCTGATGACTTACATAATTGGTTGTTAAAGCTACCAAACTGGCTACGTATCAAAGGGGTTGTCAATACTGCTGACGGCTGGCTACAAATCAACTTCACTCCTGACAGCTTGACGACCAGTACAGCCAGTGCACAAATTGATAGTCGAATAGAGATAATTTTGCAGTTAGATGAAACTGACAATACAGCTAAAGAAGATACGACTATTGAATACATGCCTGAATTATCAGCAACATCTATAGATTGGGATACCTGTGATCAAGAGCTGATGGCTATGGTGGTATAACTCATAATAATTAGCGTATATACTGAAACACGGAATCAATATACAAATTAACTGAAAATTGAACACGCCATAGCCAAAGAGACCACCACTAATCTTTGGGCTGTAACTCAACCACTTGCCCGCGCACGCCAATGCTCGCATCACTCATCAAGCAAACGTAGCCTGCCATAATATCTTCTGGCGTTTTGAGGCTCATAGGGTTTTCACCTGGATAAGCATGGGCCCGCATATTGGTACGAGTACCACCAGGATTGATACAGTTAAAACGCAGATTAGTCGTGTTCTGAGTCTCCTGAGTAAAGATATCACTCATCCCTTCTACTGCTTGCTTTGAGAGCGCATAAGCGCCCCAAAATGCACGAGGATGTGTTCCAACTGTGCTAGAGGTAAAAACAATGGAGCCATTATTTGCGTCTTTTAGTAGCGGTAGCAACGCTTGGGTGAGCATAAACGTCGATGTAAAATTGACTTTCATCACTTGAGCAAAAGTATCTACATCATACATCTCAAGCGGCGTCAGCTGTCCAAGCAAACCTGCGTTATGCAATACGCCATCCAGTTGACCGATTTCTTTGTCGATTAACCCTTCAAGCTGCTGCATTTCGGCATAAGTGGCCCCTTCTAGATTCATCGGTAACATCGCTGGCTGCTTACCACCAAAGCTTTCTATCTCATCATAGACATACTCAAGCTTACTACTGGTACGACCCAATAGCAGCACTGTTGCACCATAACGCGCATAAGTTAAAGCAGCAACACGACCAATGCCATCACCAGCGCCTGTCACTAAAATGCTCTTACCATCTAAACAGTTCTCAGATGGTACAAAATCACGAATTTCATCATGAGTTAAAGGTTGAGTAGGGTTTTGACTGGCTTGCTGCTTATTATCACTCATGGCATTACTCACTGCTTATCGTTTACTAGTTAAATATCAATAAAATTAAGTACTCATACATTTAAATACTAGGACTTAATTAAGAATGCGGATGTTCGGCGGGTCTATTTATAAATAATCAAACTTACCAGAAGATAGTAGTAGTTTATTTAACTGCTCGGGAGTTTCGGTAATGTAGTCTGCGCCCCACTTTTTTAGGCTTTTTTGATCTTCAGGTGGAATATAGCCATATGCCGCCAAAATAGTTGGCATGCCAGCTGCATTGCCAGCTTCAATATCACGTATATGATCACCGACATAGAGCACACAACCAGCAGCACCACGAGGAATAGCAAGTTTTTCTAACGCCACATACATTGGCTCTGGATCAGGTTTTGAACGTGAGACATCATCAGGACACACCAAAACAGCACAACGCGAATCTAACTGCATTTGCATCAGTAACTGCTCTGCCAAATAACGTGGCTTATTGGTGACAATACCCCATGGCACCTTCTTTTCTTCGAGCGTTGTAAGCACTTCTTCAAGCGCACCGAACACGCAACTATCAACACATATCTCAGCTTCATAATCATCTAAAAATTGCTGACGAAACTCAAGCAACCTTTCTTCACTAAGATCAAGTTGGTCATTATACCTTAGCATCAACTGCACCATGGCTGAGGCACCCGCGGAAACCTGTTCACGAATCTCCATTTCAGGTGGTGCTTGCCAACTATTTTCGCGACTCATTTTACCGATGATACGGACAAAATCAGCGGCAGTATCGATCAATGTCCCATCAAGGTCAAATAAAACTGCTTTCACAAATTGGGCCATAGTAAATACTCTTAAATTGAATAGCAAAGTTAATAAGATATGATGTCACCAAAACAACCAAACACAATACCAAAGGTCTAAACCATTGGCTTTTGTACCGCTATCATATAATTGACATCGACATTTTGCGCAAGCCAGTAACGCTTGGTCAATGGATTATAATGCAGTCCAATGATGTCTTTACGCACAAAACCTGCAATGGTTGCCATTTGGTCTAATTCTGCTGGAGTAATAAATTTGGCATAGTCATGTGTACCACGATCGAGCAAACGTAATACATATTCTGCGCCAACGATGGCAAATAAGTATGATTTAGGGTTTCTATTAATCGTCGATAATACACAAACACCGCCTGGTGCTAATAAATCGAAGCACGCTTGCACAATCGAGCTTGGATCAGGTACGTGCTCCAGCATTTCCATACAAGTCACCACATCAAACTGACCGGCATGCGTTTTTGCCAAATCTTCTACTGGAATATGCTGATAGCGCAAAGTATTTTCTAAGCCGCTCTGCTCTGCATGTAACGCCGCCGCTTTCAGGTTTTCAGTACCCAAATCAACACCTGTTACATCAGCGCCACGACGTGCCATCGACTCTGACAATATACCGCCTCCACAACCAACATCAAGCACTTTTTTACCAGCCAAACCTGTCTCAGCTGTTTGGCTATCATTGTCGCTTTGATAGCTGCGCTTAATATGTTCTTCTATCCAATTCAGACGCAATGGATTAATTTCATGCAAGGTTGCAAACGCACCGCTATTGCTCCACCACTCGCTAGCCAATTTATTAAATTTTTCAACTTCGCTAGGATCAACATTTATAGCATGAGCCTTTGTATCATCGAGAGGGGTCTTCACTTTCTCATTCAAAGAGGGCGAGTAATGTAGAGCTGAGCTCATAGCGTTTTTCCTTTATTGTCATTATCATATACAGTATGCAATTGTGTGCTTAATATTAGCATGAGAGCAGCAACTTTGTCGTAAAGACATCGTCACCGATTGTGAATGATCTGCGCACACTCTGGCTTATTACAATATTCGATTACCAATTTTCTCTGGCCTATAATAAATGAGTGCACCTTCAATAATAGGTTGAAACCGTCCAAGCCTCAAATGACGAAACCCTAGGATGTGTCCTCATTTTAAAAATGGTGATCAATTGCCGTCAAACAAGGAAAATAGCGCAGATAAGATCGAGATATTAGTCAGCTATTTGATGCCGTTTGGCAAGATTTAGCCATTTTCAACCCATTTAGAGGGCTATCGATTGAATTGAGGACACACCCCAACAAGCAATATAGCTTAAATAATAGCTAACAGCTTTACAACTCTCAGTTAAGAATCAGACTCACAAGTACACATGTTTTACATTATCATGGTCGATACGCTATTATAGTTAGATTATAATTGACACTATACGTTTATCACTCTAAAACGATAGCTATCAAAGCACTCTAACACACCCTAAGTCTCTACATCTCAAGGATAAAGTATGAAACGTCTCATCACATTGACTGGTCTGGCCATGGCTATTGGACTCGCCACTACTGGTGCTCAAGCTGCCGACTATGTCGCTGGAAAAGACTATCGCGTGCTAGACAATCCAGAAAAAATTAGCGGTGATGCTATCATTGTTCGTGAATTCTTCTGGTATGGCTGCCCGCATTGTAACGTGCTTAACCCACATATGGAAAAATGGGCTGCATCAAAAGATAAAGATGTCGCATTTTTCAAAACGCCAGCAGCAATGAATGATGTTTGGGAAACCAATGCTCGCGGGTTCTATGCAGCGCAACTACTAGGTTTTGAAGACAAAACTCATGATGCACTATTTGATGCTATTCAAAAAGATGGTCAAAAACTGTTTGACCAACAATCATTAAGCAAATGGTATGCCTCACAAGGTGTGGACGAGAAGAAGTTCAACAGTCTTTATAATTCGTTTGCGGTTGGTACAAAAATTGGTCGCTCACAAGCAGGTGCCAAACGCTATCAAATAACAGGTGTACCAACTGTCGTGGTACAAGGAAAATACGTAATCAGTGGTCAAGATGCTACTGTACCTAAAATCGTTGACTATTTAGTTGATAAAGTACGCGCTGATAAAAAGAAATAATAGATATATTAGGTTAAATGACATAAAAAAAGCCAATCACATGATTGGCTTTTTTTATGTCGGTTACACTGACTAACTCTTTTAATCGATATGTGAATCAGTTACACATTTGACCCAACTACACACCTAACTCATCAAGCTTGTGTGCTTATTATTTTTTTAATTGCGATAAAATAGCGACTTCACGAATATAACTGGCCAAATCTTCTTCCGACTCTGCCATCAGCTCATCATCTTGTATATGCTTGGCGTATTCAATCCATAATAGCAGCTGATACATACTATTATGTTCAGAAGCTTTGTATTGCTTGACGAACTGCTTGAGCGTCCCTTCGTCATTGATATTCAAACGTTCATACCAACTTTCTATCTTAGAGATTTGTTCTTTCGGAAAAAATGCATCAAACAATGCTTTGACCAACTCATGGCGATTTTCTTCGCTAATCAGCTTACCAACTCGTTTGGTTTGGCGATTGCGTGCATTGGCACTGGTAATATCCGCTAGTGCCATCAACTCTGCCATAAAATAATCACTGGCAGGCAGGGTTTTTAGCTGTTTTTTTGATAAGCTAGCAAGTGGTATCGATAACTGTTGCAAGCGCTCATGGGCTTTTTTGAGCTCTGTGCGCGAAACACGCATGTCCTGTTCTTTCCAGTCAATCATAAAAGCTTTCCAAAATAATGAGTAATAAAATCAATAATCATAGTAATAACAACCAATGACTACCAACGGTTTTTTTCGCGATGCTTCGCCAGTATTTTTACGCCTTTCGGCATCGTATCTGTCAGACGACGCTGTAATGTATTAGTGATAAATACAGAGCGATGCTTACCACCTGTGCAACCAATCGCCACTGTCACCGTATGCCTATTATTGTGTAAAAAATCTGGCAGCCAACGTGTTAAGAATTTCTCAAGATCATCCGTCATTTCAGCTACTTCTGGATAATCCGCAAAAAATGCTGCAACCTCTGCATCTAAACCTGTCGAACCACGTAGCTCAGGGTTCCAATGCGGATTGGGCAAAATCCTCACATCAAAGATAAAATCGGCATCAATAGGACTGCCATATTTAAAACCAAAGGACAGCAAATTAATGACAATCTGATTATCCACACCAATATGTTCACGCAAGCGATCTTTTAATTGATGAATATTTAGCGTGCTTGTGTCAATTCTGATATCAGCATGGCTCGCAATTGGCTCTAATAGTTCAATCTCTTTTTTGATCGCGGCAGGCAGATTAAAAGCAATGTGCCTAGCATTATCACTGTCAACATCCTGTGACATCAAAGGATGTACACGGCGAGTCGCATTAAAACGTGCTATCAAGGTATTTTCTTGCGCAGTCACATAAACAACTTTTACTACGCTTGCTCCATAAATTGCCTTCAACGACGCATACGTCTCTGCAAAATTAGAGAGATCGGCACGCGGCGTTCGGATATCAACACCGAGCGCAATACGGCGAATATCACTTTCGTTCACTAGCTTATGCGCAGTTACTGGCAGTAGCGATAACGGTAAATTATCAATAGAGTAATATCCCAGATCTTCCAAAATATTTAAGACGGAGGTCTTACCCGATCCTGAACGACCTGATACGACTAAAATACTGAGCTTCTCGGTCGCTACTTTATGTGCCGCCTGCTCAGGCTGAGCTGTACTATCACTTTGATTGACATCCATGCTCCACCCACCCCATTAGTTCATCGCATTTAGTAAACTACTATGTCACAACAGCTAACCCAACGTTACCAATTGATTGTCTAACAAACGAGCACGCCCTAGCCAAGCTGCCACCAAGATAATCAAATTCTTGTTTTCTACATTAAAAATAGCAGACTCACTCACAACTGGCTCTAACGTATCCGTTTTTATTTCTAAATAATCAATCGTAAAACCAGCATCAGTGATATCTTGCTGAGTTTCTGCTAACAATGTCTGAACAGCTTGTTGGCTATGTTTGCCCTGCTGTAGCTGCTTTGCTAACGCTTGCAATGCTTGGTGTAATACTGGTGCTACTTGACGCTCAGTCACGCTTAAGTATTGATTACGCGACGATAGTGCCAAGCCGTCAACAGCACGAACAATGGGCGCACCAATGATTTCAATCGGATAACTTAAGTCACGTACCAATTGCTTAATAATTGCTAACTGTTGATAGTCTTTTTGTCCAAAAACAGCAGTGTCAGGTTGTACGATATTAAACAATTTAGAAACGACAATACCGACACCGTCAAAATGCCCCGGACGTGACTGACCGCATAACTGAGTGGTAATAGCGCCAGCGAGCACAGAAGTTGGTGGTGGCATGACTGGATACATCTCTTCGACACTAGGAGCAAAAACATAGTCGGCTCCCACCGTTGATAGTTTTGCAACATCTTTATCTAGCGTACGAGGGTAGCTGTCAAAGTCCTCTCCTTCTCCAAACTGAGTCGGATTGACAAAAACACTCACCACTACGATATCAGCATGCTGTTTGGCAATTTTTACCAGCTCAAGATGACCATCATGCAGATTGCCCATCGTAGGTACTAAAGCAATACGTTGTTGGCTATTTTGGTTGTCGTGTTTTTGACCACGATAAGGCCGTAAAGCGGCACGCAGTTCTGAGATTTGGTGATAAATAATTGGCATGATGAAGTATTCTTTTATCTATAATCTTAAATAAAGTTAGCTAAACTGATGCTGCTCCTGTGGGAAACTGCCATCACGTACTGACTGCTGGTAAAGCGCAAAAGCACCCTCGATACTGTGCGCACTATTGCGCTCATCGGTTAGGAAGTCATGGACAAAGCGCGGCACACGCCCGTGAACCATACCGAGCATGTCATGCATGACCAACACTTGACCGTCAGTATCTGCACCTGCGCCAATACCTATAACGGGCACGGCAACGGCTTGCGTTACTGCTTTAGCAAGCTCAGCAGGCACACATTCCAACACTAACAATGCAGCACCTGCAGCCACCACTGCTTCGGCATCAGCAAGCAGTTTGTCCGCTGCTTCGTCACCACGGCCTTGGATTTTGTAACCACCAAACACGTTGACCGACTGCGGTGTTAAGCCAAGATGTACACAAGTTGGCGTACCCGCTTGCGCTAAAGTCGTAACCAACTCACAAAGCTCGCTACCACCTTCAATTTTGATCACATGCGCACCTGCTTGCATCAGCTTTCGACTATTAGAAACCGCTTCTGATAACGTCACATAACTCATAAATGGTAGATCAGATAAGATGAGTGCATGGTTATTGCTGCGAGCAATATTGGCCGTATGATAAGCCATATCGTCAACTGTCACAGGTAGTGTTGAGTCATGCCCTTGCACGACCATACCCAAACTATCACCAACTAAGATAGTATCAATTTCTGCCTTATTCATCATCCGCGCAAACATAGAGTCATAGCAGGTTAAACAAGTAAACTTGGTACCGTCTTTTTTGAATTTGTTTAACGTAGATAACGTCGTCATATGACCCTCAATTAATACTTTTAATGATTAAGGCTTTTACCGATCAATAGCTCTAACAGCTGTATAGTCAGTCCTAAATAAAAGAGATACAAATACGGCCACGCGATACAGAGATACATTTTTCTTGCTTGCTGTGCCTACGCAGACAGATGCCGCGCAAAATGTAACCCGTATCGCTGTTTTTTTATAGTGGATCGCCTATATAGAGTTAGAAAAATCAGCTACCGCTTGATAATGATTTTAAGCCTGTCCAATCGGAACTCTGCGGATAATCGCCGATCGACGTACCTGTAATAACCAAGTTTGGATCCAACTCTTGTAGCGGTATCAGTACAAAATTACGCTCAGTCAATCCAACATGCGGTATGGTTAGCTGTGGCTCTACAATTTTGGCGTCGCCATATAACAAAATATCGACATCAAGACTACGCTCGCCCCAATGTCGTAGGCGGGTCCGCTTGGCCTCTGCTTCTAGCTGTTGGCAAAATGCGAGTAACTCAAACGCGGGTAACCTCGTCTCAAAACCAGCAACCGCATTGACAAAATCAGGCTGATCTTGTGGCCCCATAGGAGCGGATGCATAATATGACGAAACACGCACATTCCGTATGTCCTGATGCATCTGCATACTTGTAATCGCTTGCTGCAAATGCTCTATAGGTGAGCCTAACTCATTGGTCAAATTACTACCCAAACCGACGTAGCAGGTTATCCAATGAGTATTATCAGCACTGTGATTCATATTACACATTTTCCGTACTGGGCTGACGACGACGACGCTTCGATGGTACAGGGCCTTTATCATTGCTCAATACACCAGAGATCGCTTGGCTACTACCAGCTTTACTACTCGCTGATTTTCTTTTCACTGCTTGAGTAGGTTTTTTAGCGTCAGAAACTGCTGTATCAGTAGACGAATCGGTAGATTTCGGCACTTTTTTCGCGTACGTCTTAGCGACTTTTGGCGCTTTTTCTACAGTCGGTATTTCTACGCTTTCATCATTGCTTGCCAGCTCTACAGTAGGCTCACGACGGCGACGCTTATACGGAATTGGCTCGTTGTTCATACTGACTAGCGCAGGCGATCTGGCTATCGAACGAGTTATATTTGCTTTGGTAGGTGATGAATTCTCCTCTGATGGCGCAGTCTTATTCTGCTGTTTACTATTTGAACGAACACGACTTGAGTGTTCAGTATCCAGCGTCACCTCTTGCTTCTGTACAGTTTTTTCAGCCGCGCGCTTAGTACGCTTAGGCTTATCATCAACTGATAGCTGCTTTTGTAATGGTGGCACCACACTTTCGTGTTCGATGACAAATAATGGTGCAGGTTTAGAGTGATGCTTTTTACTAGAACCTTGATTACTATTGGCAAGAGATAACTGCTGTAGCTGGGCAAGCTCATTGCTGTCTTGTTTTACTTGCTGTTTGTTGTAGTCTTGATTGCCAACAGCCTGTTTAGTCACCGTAGATTGACTGGCCGCACGGCGGCGACGCGATGGGATATTAGACGGATCATTTACCACCAATTGATCATTGCCACCTTGCTTAGTACTGTCATTGGCTTTATTTGTCTGTGCTTTACTTTGCTGAGATGCTGCGTTGTCAGTCATATTTGACTCTGACTTTTGGCGATTTCGCCCGCGACCACGCTGTGGTTGTTTGTAAGCACCGCGGCGAATATTTTCATCAAACTCATCAACCGCTTGCTGCTGTTCTTGTACAGACAATGCCTGATACGTCTGCCACCACTCACCCATACCATTGGTTGACTCTGATAATGGATGTTCAGCATCACCGCACTGTTCACGCAATAGCAAGAAATCAAAACCTGCGCGGAAACGTGGATGTTCAGATAACTGCGCGATTTGCTTGCTACGCGGGGCTGCAAGTTTCGGCTGCAATATCCAAATATCTCGGATAAACTGCTCAGCAAACTTAGGAATCGCCGTCTTAATACGTTGACGATCAATGACTTTAACAGCAGCATTCATCTGCGCTTCAGCAAATGGCATATTGCGCTTTTTGGCTTTTGCCAACTGATGCAGGTAATTTTCCCATAATAGCGCCGCATAAAAGAATGCAGGGTTAATACTTTTACCCGCCGCAATACGTTTATCCGTATTGATCGCCACTTGCTTGACGAGCGCACTTGGCTCAGCTGGCGGATAGACGATTAAGCTATCTATCGCACCTGACTCAAATAATAACGGTAACAATGGTACTAAATAGCCACCCGTAAACATCTTCTGTGTTTCATCATAAAGACGATGCGGAGATATTTGCTCAAGTAATGCCCAATTACCATCATGAAACTGGTCAGCCAATGCATCATCAAACTCAAAACCAAGTTTGGCCTTAAAACGCAACGCACGTAACAAACGTACTGGATCTTCTTCAATACGCACGGGCGCATTACCCAATAGACGAATGATTTTGTTATCAATATCATCAAGCGCACCACAAAAATCATGAACCACACCTTTAAGTGGTTGATAATAGAGCGCGTTGATAGAAAAATCACGACGAGAGAAATCTTGTTTGATGTCACCCCAAACATTGTCGCGTAAAATCATACCATCTTGGTTGGTATTGGCATCATTGGTTGGTGGGCCACGAAAGGTTGCAACCTCTATTAACTCACGACCTGAATACACATGTGCCAACTGAAAGCGACGGCCGATAATGCGGCAGCGCTTACCAAAAACGTCTTTTATTTCATGCGGCTTGGCATCGGTGACAGCGTCAAAGTCTTTTGGACGCAGACCCAATAAGGTATCGCGCACACCACCACCGACGATATAAGCGTCAAACCCAGCTCGGGTTAAAGTGGCAATTACTTCAGTAATGGAATTGGGTAATTCAGATTTATTCAGTTCTAACTGCTTGGCGGCACGCTCGGCCATGCATCTACTCCTCGCCGGTATTCTTTGACCACCCCTGATGAACACAGCGTTTATCAGGCGGATGTACTCACTAGTTTAACAAATTTTGCACGTGGTAGGTGTGTTATGACAGTTACTTACGTGCTATTTTGTCAATATCGGGGTTAATTAATACAGAATAGGGTCATTAATCCTGTACACTTAAACGCTCTCTATTCTTTTCAACTGTTTTTTCACCGATGCCTTTAACTTTCGATAATTCATCGATAGTGATAAAACCACCAAACATCTCACGATATAAAATTATCGCCTGCGCTTTACTACTACCGATACCATCTAGCGACACCAACTCGCCTTCGCTAGCACGATTGATATTGACGATAGCTTGCTCACGGGACTGCATTTTGGCATCCTCTTGTGCCAATAGATATTCATAGGCACGTTGAGGGTCATCAAAACAGGGCGCTGCATGCACACTATTGGGCATTACAATAGCCAAAGCGCAGCCTAAAACAGCAGCCTTGAATAAGCCAACAAAATCTAAATGCATAAAAGCAGCGTTATGATGAGCGTTCATGTTGTTTCGCCGCTTCCCATAATGCGTCCATTTCGGTTATGTCACTGTCTTCTAGACGTTTACCAGCGATAGCTAACTGATCCTCAATATAGCCAAACCGTGACTTAAATTTATGCACACACGTCAAAGCTGCTGTTTCTGCATCAAGGTTCAATTTTCGTGCGACATTGACTAGGGCAAACATACAATCCCCCATTTCTTTTTCAATATCTTTAATATTGTTTTTCATTTGTTCTTTGGACTTAGCAACAGTCTCAGCCTTTAACTCAGCAACTTCTTCATCCAGTTTTTCAAATGCCCCTGCTATGCCTTCCCAATCAAATCCCAGTTTTGACGCCTGTTTCTGTACATCTTGTGCCTGCATTAACGCACTGCCCGCCTTGATATTATCCAACCGATGCTTAGGTTTGCCGCGTGCCTCTCGTGCTTGCTTTTCTTCTGCCTTGATTTCATCCCAGCGTGTTTTTACCGCTGCATCATCTGTAAGCGTTTCGGCCTCAAACACATGTGGGTGACGGCGAATCAACTTCTCTTGCAAAGTGGTGATCACATCACTCATATCAAAGCGACCTTGTTCGGCATACATTTGGCAATGAAAGACAACTTGCAGCAGTACATCACCAAGCTCACCTTTGATGTCTTCATCATCATCACTTTGTACCGCCTCACCCAGCTCATACGCTTCTTCAATAGCATACGGAATGAGGCTATGATTGCTTTGTTTTTTATCCCACGGGCAGTCGATGCGTAACCGTGCCATCAATGCCAACAAATCATGAAGCTGGCCTGTGGCTTCTGGTGTTCCTTGTACAGGTGTAGGCATGGTGGTGGTGTTATTTGAAATACTCATAAGGGCTGCTCTTATCATTTTATGTGATGTTTACCGATTCACCTCATAGTCAGTGTATCATTGAAAGCTAATTGGCCTATAATTGTGCTATCTATTTTATTATGTTGCCACCGCTCACGCGCAAGGAATTTTTACCATTATGTCTACTTCTGCGACCATTAGCTATCAGCCAAAAACTGAATTCAATCCTATTACGATTAGCTCATTCAAAGCTTATGATATTCGCGGTGAGCTTGGCGTAAACCTAGATGAAACCATCGCTTATCGTATCGGCCGTGCCTTTGCGCAAATTTTGTTCCAGCGTTATAATGCTGTCCTTGCGAGCAATCAAGCGCATGAACTGGCAGCACTAAAACCTAAGATTGTCATTGGTAGCGATATTCGTCATTCAAGCGAGCAGTTAAAACAGGCTGCTATCAAAGGCATGATAGACGCAGGTGTCGATGTGATTGATTTGGGCATGACAGGCACTGAAGAGGTTTACTTTGCCACCAGTCACTATCAAGCACTGGGCGGTATCGAAGTCACTGCCAGTCACAACCCCATCAATTATAATGGCTTAAAACTGGTCAAAGAATACTCAAAACCTATCAGTGCTGATGATGGTCTGGCAGAAATTCAAGCACTCGCAGAATCAGGGCAATTCACCACTGACAGTCAATCAGGAAACTTACAATTATTGACAGATAAAGGCGCGTATATCGACCATGTCATGACCTTTATCGATACTGATAAGTTAAAGCCGCTCAAGCTAGTCATTAACTCAGGCAATGGTAGCGCAGGACCTGTGGTTGACCTATTAATTGATAAGCTGAAACAAGCAGCTACACCGATTGAAGTCATTAAATTGCATCACACTCCTGATGGCAGCTTTCCCAATGGCATCCCCAACCCCATGATTGAAGCCAATAGAGTGGCTACCCAGCAAGCGGTGTTAGAAAATAAAGCCGACCTTGGTATTGCCTTTGATGGTGATTTCGATCGCTGCTTTTTGTTTGATGAAAACGGTGAGTTTATTGATGGCAGCTATGTGGTTGGCATGCTCGCTCAAGCATTTTTGAATAAATATCCCAACGAATCTATCGTCTACGATCCACGAGTACTATACAACACTGAAGCGGTTATCAAAGAACATAATGGTAAAGCAGTCATTAGTAAATCTGGACACTCTTTTATCAAGCAAGTAATGCGCGACTCAGGCGCAGTTTATGGTGGTGAGATGTCTGCCCATCATTATTTTCGCGATTTTTGCTACTGTGATAGCGGCATGATTCCTTGGCTGCTCACTATTGAGCTATTATCTATTACGGGTAAAACTTTGTCAGAATTGGTCACAGGCTATATTGCAGCCTATCCAAGCTCAGGTGAGCTAAACTTCCGTCTCACCACCCATGATGCGCCGACGATTATTAGCGCGATTGAAAATAAATTTAGTACCGACAATCCAACTAAATCGATGCTTGACGGTCTCAGTCTGAATTTTGGTGATTGGCGCTTTAATATACGTGCATCAAATACCGAACCACTGATCAGATTAAATATTGAAACTCGTGGTGATAAGCCTTTATTAAATAAAAAAATACAAGAAATAAAAACATGGCTAAGTGAGCAAGGTGCTGTGCTAGCCTGAAAAGTGTCTATTACACCAGTATTAAGTAGTGATACTTGTAGTCAAAAACCAAAAAGAGCTCGCTAATGATATTAGGGCATGTCCTCAATTCAATCGATAGACATCTAAATGGCTAAATCTTGCCAAACAGCGTCAAATAACTGACTAATATCTCGATATTATCTGCGCTATTTTCCTTGTTTGACGACAATTTATCTCATTTTTATCACCATTTTTTAAATGAGGACACGCCCTAACGAGCTTTTTTTAAAAGCACTTTTAAGAATCTTGTTTTGAAAAGAACTTTTAGCAAGTTTACTTAGTACGCCCAATCCCCATATAGTCACCGACTAAACCGTTAATTTGTATCCTTGTCAGTGCGTTTTGCGCATCAAATACTGGCATGGCTTGCTGATTGATTTTGGCAACATCTAACTGGTCTCGCGGCGACCAACTAATGATAAAGATTGCTTGAGCCTGATCTAACTGCTGATATGGACTGTTGATCAACTCTAACAACGGCTGCTGTTTATAAAGCGCCGCCAGTTCAGCCTGTGCATTGTCACTATAAACCAATGTACGAATATTATAAGACCACAATAGCGCTAACAAGGGATGGATGGCTGAACCGGCCGTACGCCCAGATCCTGCCTTATAACTACCACCCCATATCATCACGGTTTTATTATCAATAAAACCATCAAAATACTGCCAAAATTTACGGAAAACTAGCTCTTTTTGGTCTTCATTAATATGCATTATAGACTGTAACAGTGGCATATCTAAGCTGTGCGTTTGGCTTGATTGCTGCAACTTAGCCAATTCAGTCGGTAACGTATTACCACCAAACCCCCAACCTGCTTGCAAATAACTGCTACCGACACGCTCGTCCAAGCCCATGATACGACTGACTTGTTTGATATCAACCTGCTGACTGTCAGCCAAGCGTGACATCTCATTCATAAAGCTCACTCTAGTCGCGAGCATCGCCATGATACTACTACGTGCAAACTCTATCGTTGCGATATCAGCATGATGAGACGCGCTTGCATGCTGCATGATAGATTTTAGTATCTCTAAATGTTGGCTACTATCTGCTGTTTTTTCACCCAGTAACCACAATGAGGGACTTAACATCGAGCTATATGCATCACCATCTTTTAAAAATACAAACGGCACATAGTATACCCAGGCACGCTGCAAACGTTGAGCCAATGCTGATACTTTTCCTAGCGGTTCAATACCGCTCATAATAACGGGCAAAGACTGCTGATGACTATGGTTAAAAGCCGTAACCCAACTGTCTTCTGTCCATATTGACTTAATACTGTCTAAAAACAACCAGTACAGCGCCACAGCGCTTTGTTCCTCAGCAGCATGATAACTAGCCGATTCATAGTATTTTATTAAGGTATCAGCACTATCTGGCAAACCTTCACAAACAATAACCTGCTGCTGCTCATACATTTGCCAAAGCGCTTGCAAATGATGCTCAAAACCATATTGCTGTAGCTGCTGCGTCAATAAACCCATATCCGCATATAGATGAATGCGCTGACCTAAGCTTGCTAGCACCACGGCACTGGCAATGGCTTCAATGCTGTGACCAATCAGCACACAAACGTCACTATTATTAGCGCCTTGTAGCTTATCCGCGTGCATATATTTAGGTGTATTGTCATTTATAGAATCAGCGCTCATAAGCTTACCTTTTTAGCTTCATTGTCGTATCCTCAGAACCATCAAGACATCTGTTTGATATGATGCAGTAACTGGTCAGTAGAAGTATCAAACTGACCAGTAATCTCTTGTTGCATAGCGTGATGCACCGACTCTGCCATTTGCTTACCCATCTCAACACCCCATTGATCAAAAGGGTTGATATCCCAGATACTGGCCATGACATAGACTTTATGCTCATAGAGAGCGATCAGTGCGCCCAAACTATGCGGTGTGAGTTCATCCATCAGCAAAGTGGTTGACGGTTGGTTACCACGGTAGTATTTGTATTTGTCTGCATCAGAGACCGTGTTGGTATCCGCAACAGCGGCATTACCAAACGCCAATACCCGACTTTGTGCCAAACAATTGGCTAAAGACAGCTCATGCTGCTGTTGTAACGATGATTTTTTTGTTTCGTCACTATAACGGCGTACACAAGCAATGAAATCACAAGAGACCTGCTGCGTACCTTGATGCAATAATTGATAAAATGCATGCTGCGCATTTGAGCCAATTTCACCCCACAAAATCGGGCAAGTATCGTAATCAATACGCTCGCCATGTTGAGTGACGGACTTACCGTTACTTTCCATTTCTAGCTGAGTTAAGTAACTTGGCAAATAGCTGAGACGACCATCATAAGGCAGTACCGTATGCGCATTTACTTGTAAAAACGTACTGTTCCATACTGCCAGCAGCCCTAATAACACTGGTAAGTTCTCTGAAAAGTCAGCTTGAGAAAAATGCTCATCCATACTATGAGCGCCAGCCAATAGCGCTTTAAACCCAGACATACCTATACGTATAGCAATCGCTAGCCCAATCGCCGACCATAAGGAAAAACGACCGCCGACCCATTCCCAAAACTGTAACTGGTTTTCAGGATGAATACCCCACGCACCCATTTTCTCACTATTGGTCGAAATACCAATAAAGTGGCGACGTAGCACGCTGTCTTCTGTACCTGCCCGCAGCTTTGCCGTCGCCAATAACCATGACAACGCTGTCTTTGCATTGGATAAGGTGTCAACGGTACCAAAGGACTTGGATGAGATAATAAATAAAGTTGTTTCCGGGTTGAGATGTTTCAGCAGATTATCTAGCTGAGTACCATCCATATTAGAAACAAAATGCACGGCAATACTCGTATCCGCCCACTCGTCAAGTGCCGTTGTCGCCATCAGCGGCCCAAGATCAGAGCCACCAACACCGATATTCACCACATCAGTAATGGCTTGACCAGAAAAACCACGCCATATACCACTACGTATGCGCTCGGACAGCTTTGCCACTTGAGTCAAACTACGATGTACATCAGCAACAATATCTTGCCCAGCAACTTGTAACGTCGCCGTTTCTGGTAGACGTAACGCTGTATGTAGCGCAGCCCGTGCTTCACTAGTATTGACCATCGCGCCTTGCATCAATGCATCAATACGTGTCGATAATTCACAGCTACCCGCCAAATCTAATAAACTGGCCAAGACTGTCTCATCAATACATTGCTTACTGTAGTCCATATACAATGCACCAGCTTGTGTACTAAAGCGCTTAGCACGGGTATCATCTTGCGCAAATAGCTGTGCAAGTGACCAAGGCTGTTTGGCAAGCGATTGCAATTGCTGCCAATAGTGAGAGCTACGAGCATTGTTGTAGGCGGTTTTGTTCTTTATCTCATCCATCAGCTACTCATCATCTACTAATTGCTGCTGCGCAAAATAGATAAACGCCTGCATATAAGAGCGCATATCACCGGCATCATAGCTCTTACCACGCATGGTTGTGACATTGACTCCATACTCACTAATCAAGGCATCAATGGCATCGGTCAGCTGAATCTCACCACCAACTGAAGCTTTGGTCTTGCTCAAGTAATCAAAGATTTGATTACTAAAGACATAACGACCAACGACGGCCAATCGCGATGGCGCATCGGCTAAATTGGGCTTTTCTACAAATCCAGCCACTTTAAAGCTGGCATTACCATCGTTACCACCTGCCTCATTATTTATTTCACTCGAGTCACTCAACTTAGCAATGCCGTACTTATGAACATCTTCGTCTGCGACCTTATCAACCAATATCTGTGAATGCTTGTCTTGGTTAAAAGCGTCAATCATAAACGCTAAGTTATCAGTAGTCATATCACCGGTAAAGGGATCTAACACCACATCTGGTAGTAATACGGCAAAATCATTATCACCAATGACAGGACGCGCTGCCAATACTGCATGACCCAACCCCAATGGTTTACCCTGACGTATCATCGATACCGTCACACCTTCGGGTAGCCAGTTTAGGCTGTCAGCCAGCGTATCTTTGCCTTTAGCACGTAGTTGACTGTCTAGCTCAGCATTGGTATCAAAGTAGTTTTCTATCGCGCTTTTTTGCGCATGACCGACCAAGACAATATGCTTAATACCTGCAGCAATGGCCTCTTCGACTACGTAGTGAATGGCAGGACGATTGCCAAGTGGTAATAGCTCTTTTGGCACAGATTTTGACAATGGCAGCATACGTGTACCAAAGCCTGCGACAGGGATAACGGCGTGAGTGATTTTTTTCATAATATTCAAACTGTATTAAAAGTAAAGGTAGTATAAAGATGACCATAATTAAACATAGCGAGACAACCATGACTCGATAAAAATCAAGAGGCCTGATAACCATTTGGGTTCATACTTTGCCATCGCCAAGTATCTTGACACATGTCGGTGATAGATAGCTTAGCTTGCCACCCCAATAATGCTTGCGCTTTATCAGCACTGGCATAACAACTAGCAATATCACCTGCCCGACGTTCAACGAATTGATAAGCAATCGGCTGTTTAGAAACTTCAGCAAATGCGGTAACCAATTCTAAAACAGAAGTACCTTTACCAGTGCCTAAGTTAATCGGTAAAAAACCAACTGAACCAGATTTTGCACTGGTTTGCTTTGCAATAGCTGTATTCAAACAATTCTCTTCTGGAGATATTTGCTGCTCTAAATAACTCAATGCCGCCACATGACCTTGCGCCAAATCAGTGACATGAATAAAGTCACGGACACCTGTTCCATCTACGGTAGGGTAATCATTACCAAAGATACTGAGCTTATCAAGTTTGCCGACGGCCACTTGAGAAATATAAGGCATCAGGTTATTCGGAATGTCGTTTGGGTCTTCGCCTATCTGCCCTGATGGATGCGCCCCTACAGGATTAAAGTACCTCAAAGCAATCAGATTCCAACTTTTATCCGATATGGCCAAGTCCTCTAATATGTACTCAACTGCCAGTTTACTTTGTCCATACGGGTTGGTACAAGAGCGCTTTGACAGCTCATGGATGGGTAACGTTTCAGGGTCACCATAAACCGTTGCAGAAGACGAAAAAACAAAGTTTTTGATACCATACTCTGCCATGACTTCTAATAAGGCAATGGTACCACTGACATTATTGTTATAATACAGTAATGGCTTTGTGACGGATTCACCAACGGCTTTTAAGCCTGCGAAATGAATCACACCAAAAAACTGATGCGCAGCAAATACTTGTTTGAGTGAGTCAACATCTCGAATATCACCTTTGATAAACTCAACTGGTTGACCTATGAGCCTAGAAACACGATTGATCGCTTCATCGCTACTATTGGATAAGTTATCATACACAACGATATCATAACCTGCTTCATACAAGGCGACACAAGTATGAGAGCCTATGTACCCTGCACCACCAGTGACTAATATTTTTTTATTCATGAATTCACCCAATCATTTTTCGAATTTCTTTTCTCAAAGTAGGTATTCATTTTGACTCGCACATGCAACTATACTGGGAACGATAAACTATTGCCAACATGAATATCCCAATAATACATATCTGCTCTCTATCAATCTAAGCCTATAACTTAAACAATCAACCTAAGCCAACAACTCTACTATGAAACTCAACGCTTACATTCGACCTCTTCTATCGGGCTACTATAAACATTACCGCCAGCCAAGCCAGCGTTTGGCGTTAGTCGTTGGTATGCAGCCATGGCGAGATATGGTTGGTGAATGGGTGTTAGAGTCAGCACATATCCAAATACAAAGGCATTTTGATAAGATTTATTTTAATCTATGGCTCAAACCTTTTATCAAGCTGGTCAACCCTGTTATCTATATTTGGGGCTATAAAGCGCCTGATTACTTTATCGAATACATCCGCGAGCAAAGCCTAGATGTTTTCTTTTTAGAAGATGGTTTTATCCGCTCAGGCCCTAATGAGGATAGTAGCGTGCCGCCATTATCTATCGTCATGGATAGCCAAGCACCGTATTTTGATACCACTCGCCCAAACGATTTGACCGACTTGATTGCCAATTTTGATGCTGAGCAAGACGATTATGATGACGTACTAGCCCAAGAAATGCTCGATTACTATGTCGCGCATAGAGTGAGCAAATACAATCATCAGCCATATGTCGATGTCGCACCTATCTATGGTGTGAAAAATAAAAAACGTGTATTAGTACTTGGGCAAGTGCCACATGATGACTCATTAAAATACGGTGGCGGTGAGGGTATCACCTTACTCGATGTGGTTAATCAGGCAATCGAAGAAAATCCTGATGCACAAATCATTGTCAAACCGCATCCAATGACACTCGATGATTCCTCCATCATCAGCACACTCACTGAGCTAGACTGCCTTATATTGACCCAGTCTATTCATTTGGTTGATGCTTTAGAGACGATAGATCATGTCTATACGATTACCTCATTAGGTGGGTTTGAAGCATTATTAAGAGGAAAAAAGGTCACCGTATTAGGGCGACCTTTTTATCAAGATATCTGTCAAATAAAAAATACTAAACATAAATACTTTTTATTATGCTACTTATATAGTCAAAAAAATCACTGCGTCACATTGGCATGAATTTTTAGAAATGTAGCAGGATCTTCTATCAATTTAGACTGACCTTGCTCAATCAAAATCTTATCAGCCAACTCACGGAAAGCGCCAAAACCGCCCTTGGTATCTGTTACTAAATCACACTTAACCTTGACATAATCTGGTGCATCAGCAACAGCCACGGAAACGCCACAACTGATGAAAGCTGGCAAATCAATGGTGTCATCCCCGATATATACCGTATTGGCTTTGATAGTATTCGCACGCTGGATAATCTCTTGACAAGCCACTTCTTTATTTTTGATACCTAGCATAAAAATATCAATACCCAAATCAGAAATTCTCTTCCTCAAAGGTTTAGAGTCTTTACCTGATAGTACAGCTACTTGAATCCCTGCCTGTTGCAACAACTTGATACCCAAACCATCACGTACATGAAAGCGCTTCATGCATTCACCATGTTCATCATAGTAAATACCACCATCTGTTAATACACCATCAATATCGGTAATAACAAGTTCTATACTAGAGAGTAAAGACTTTTCACTCTCTGGTTGCTTACCTTGAAGGATAGCGATTACTTTTTGAAGGTCTTCAGGAGTATCTACGCCAGGCCCTGTCTTCATCACCTCAAAGGCAAAAATATCTATGTCACTGTCTAATAATCTTAACTGTTCTAATTGCTCTGCTGATTCGATATTAGATTCAGGCAATTGCGCATATCGTTCTAGAACAGACTTTCGATAAGCATATACACCAACGTGCTGCTTATAATTAATTTGTACATCGTTGTTTCGAATAAAAGGTATTGGAGAGCGACTGAAATAACACGCACGGCCGCTGTGTGATGTGACCACTTTAACGGTATTGGGATCTTGAGCCTGATGTGCGCTGATAGAGTGATAGATGGTTCCGACTTCAATTGACTCGTCACTACGCATGGCGTTAATCAGCATCTCAATGTCATCAGAACGAACCAAAGGTTCGTCACCTTGTAAGTTGACATATAAATCGGCATCTACCTTACTCATCACTTCTACTAGTCTGTCAGTGCCTGAAATATGAGTTGAGCTTGTCATTACGCCTTTGCCACCAAAACTTACGACTGCTTCAAGCACTCTCTCGTCATCTGTTGCTACTATTACGTCAACATTTTTGACTAATTTAGCTTTTTCGTATACGTGCTGAACCATCGGTTTACCCAAAATATCAGCAAGTGGCTTACCAGGAAACCTTGAAGACGCATAGCGTGCAGGGATAATAATTGCAACAGAGTCCATCTAATACACCTTTAAATATGTTTTACTGAATATCAATGCTTGGTAATGACTTGATTAAATCATCAACCTGCTTCATCTGTTGTAAGAACGGTTCCAGCTTGTCTAGTGGCAATGCACTTGGTCCGTCACATTTAGCTTCACTAGGATTTGGATGCGCCTCTAAGAACAGCCCTGCAAGTCCAGCAGCCATACCTGAGCGAGCCAGTTCTATAATTTGGTCTCTACGGCCTCCTGATGCATCACTGCCTGAACTTCTAGTTTGTAGTGCGTGGGTCACATCAAAGATAATAGGGGCATTATTACTAATGCGCTTCATTACGCCTAACCCCAGCATATCAACGACTAGGTTATCGTAACCAAAACAGCTACCACGTTCACAAAGCATGAGTTTATCACTGCCCATTTCATGAAATTTATTAATAATATTCTTCATCTGCTCTGGACTAAGAAACTGTGGTTTCTTAATATTAATTGGACGACCAGTCTCTGCTAATGCTTTAACCAAATCAGTTTGACGCGCTAGAAAAGCAGGCAGTTGTAAAATATCAATAACTTCAGCAGCTGGCTGACACTGAACTATTTCATGTACGTCTGAGATGATGGGCACACCAAAAGTTTCTTTTACTTCTTGTAAAATCTTCAAACCTTCATCTAATCCTGGCCCCCGGAAAGAATGGATTGAAGACCTATTGGCTTTATCGAAACTGGCTTTAAATACATAGGGTATGCCAAGTTTTTGCGTAATCTCCACATATGCTTCGCATGTCTTTAAAGCAAGATCTCTTGATTCGATGACATTGATACCACCGAATAGTACGAAAGGCTGATCGTTACCAACCGTTATATTTTCTGTTATTTTCATTATAGACTCTCAAATATTATAGATATTAATGTTTATTTAGCTGATACCAGCTTGTACCAAGTCACGCAAAGCAAGCACACCTATTAAGGTATCACCATCCAAAACGATAAGTTGATTGACCTTTCTTTGCCTCATAATATTCAGCGCTTCTGATGCTTTAGTATTAGTCGTTGTAGTAATAGGTGTGGTCTTCATGACACTAGCAATAGGTTGACTCATATCTTGGTTTATCGTTAATAATCGACGTATATCACCATCGGTCAATACTCCGTAACGTTTCTCATCATCTACTACGACTGTCATGCCCAGTCTTTTTTCTGTGATTTCAAACAAAGCATCTATGATACTAGTATTACCTGTAACGACAGGAATCTCATCACCAGACTTCATGATATCAGAAACATCCGTTAATAGGTTTTTACCAAGCGAACCAGCAGGATGAGACAAAGCAAAGTCTTCAGACTTAAAGCCACGTGCCTCTAGCAGAGCAATAGCTAGAGCATCACCTAACACCATAGTTGCTGTGGTGCTAGAGGTAGGCGCCAACCCCATTGGACAAGCTTCCTCAAGATCCCCTAGAGTTAATGCGACATCCGCTTCTTGCGGTAACTCACCTGTTAGGTTTTTACTAATGCTAATCAAAGGTAAGTTTAGTCTTTTGATTACAGGTAATAAAACATTGATTTCATCACTATTGCCTGAGTTAGAGATGGCTAAGACAACGTCACCTTTTACAATCATTCCAAGGTCACCATGGCCTGCTTCACCAGGATGCACAAAAAATGCAGGCGTACCAGTAGATGCCATTGTCGCCGCTATCTTGCGACCTACCAAACCCGACTTTCCCATACCAGTTATAATTAAGCGGCCTTGGCAACTCAAAATAGTTTGACAGGCAGATATAAATCTTTGATCTAGATCAATTTTTAACAGCGCCAATGCTTTAAGCTCAATATCAAAAGTTCGTTGAGCCGATATTAAATAATTATTATTTTGTGTGTGCACTATACGCTCCTCATTTCGTTTCGTTGGATTGATTTAATCCTGAGCTTTCTGCTGTATGCTCATACTTCTTATAATATTTCAGTGCTAGATTTTCACTTTTTTTAGTGAAAGCCCGCTGCCATATTCTTCCTTTAAAACTTGAAATGCGCATTGGGGTTCCCTTTGCAACACTATACTTTGGTATATCCTTAGTTACGACTGTATCTAATGCAATTATACTATTTGCTCCGATAGTTGTGTTTTTCAAAATACTTGCGTTTCTAGCTATCCATACATGCTCTTCAATGACAACTGAGCTGATAGACTCATTTAAATGTTTTAGAGACGGATACTCAAGAATAGGATGAGCATCAGAGGAACGTACTAGACAGTCTGCAGCAAACATACAATCATCGCCAATGATGATGCCAGGTGAATCTGCATAGCTATCGATTTCATGTTTCGTTGCTCTTAAACCGCTTCTGAATGCACAATCAAAGTTAGTAGTTACATGATTACCAATAGCAATAAAATCACTTTTTTGGTTACTGTCTATTATTAGTTTTTTAAATGTACAGTCATTACCTATATATATGAAAGAGTCCGAACCTTTGATCGTGATGGTCGCATTACCTTTCAAGTTTGCACCCAAAAACACAACTGAGTTTTCACTGTCTATAAAGTTGATTTTTAAATCAATATTCAAGGATTCTTTTTTCAAAAAAACTTTATTGGTAGCGCTACCTTTGATAAGCAATTTTTTTTGGCTTTCGACAAGAATGAAGGCTGACGTATCCGTACAAAAATCTTCTATGATCTTCTTTGAAATATCTAAATTACTCATCATAAATCCATTCTTTTAAGAGAGCAGGCAATTTCTCTAATTTTGGGTTATGTATATTTGCATAATAGTAAAGGAAGTTTTTGACTTTTCGCTCATCAACTGCAAACTGGTTTGCTTCTAAACACTGTAATAGCTCCAGTGGGGTTTTTACTTGGCTAGATACAGCATACGCATAATCACATTGTCCACAGACTACTACTGGCTTTAAATGCATAAGAGCCTCAAAGCCAACACCTGAGTTTACTACAAATACAGCTTTAGCATTCTCTATAATGTTATGAATGGATGCATCTGAAACGATAATACTACCTTCATTTACAAGTGCTTCAATTAATAATTGCATACTGAGTGAATTACAGTAAGGGTGGCGCTTTATCACTACTTTCGTTGCTGTGTTTTTGTAGTATTGAGCGATGGTTTTGAGCATCTGTATACCATCAAAAAATGCAATATCAGCTACTATATCCGTTAAAACTTGAAGTGCTACAAATACATATTCACCATTGGATGAAAAAGCTTTTTCATTTTGGTGATATTTAGACACATTATTAACGACATACTCTTGGTATAAATAATTAAAATTCTCATCTAAAACCAATTGGCTAATACTACTTGTACTCTCTTCTATTTTTGAAAAATCATTGGCCATTTTAGAATAGCCTGCAAACCCCTTTGTATCGACAGAGCAACGGTTTGCTAAGGTAGACTCTTGCACATGTAGCCAATTAGGGTTATCTGCTTTGCTAAAAGTATGATAGCTAATCGCCTTAAACTCTGTTCTTCTAGATACGTTTTTCCAGTGATACTGATGCCTTGGAATAATTACTATATCTTCATATGATGATACTATTTCGCATATTTCTCTAAAATATTCCTGCGCTGTCTTAAATGACGGCTTTTCTTTTTCTGGCGGAGTAAAAAAAGCACTAGGTATAAAAAACTCAACTTTTATAGTTTCTTTTTCTACTTTATTAACGTCGACAGGAAAGCCATTCATTATTCCCAACAAAACATCAGACTTTTCATTTTCATCTGCTAAGTCCAACCACGCAATGATATTCTTTGAATCACTATAAACAAGGTTTTTTTCTATTTTTTCGTACAGTGACAATACATTTTCATCAAGCTTAAACCCACGATCCAGACCTTTATCCGTAAACTCCATTGCATCGACAAACCATCTATTAGAGAGCAAGAATTTAAGATTTTTATTAAACTCATTATTATTTTTAAGTATATTTTGTCTAATAATTTTTTTAACTTTCACTCTAGATGCAACAAGTTCATCTTTTCTATCAGGGTAAAAACAAGACACCCTATTAATCATACTCAGAAACCTTGCCAACTCGGCATCTTTGAAATTGAGTACTCTATCCAAAGTCTCTATTCCTTGATCAATCATCTGATGATCAGACTCAAAAGTTAATCGTCTTATCGCACCATAAATTGGGTAGGTTTGCTCACTAAGAAGCAAAAATGCATAAGCTCTGTCAATTTGTTTATCAAATTTATATATATCGGATATTCTGTGTAAAACCCTTCTGTCCATACCATATTTTTTTTGCATTAAAAACAGGTGATCTAGGGCGCTTTGTTGATCTCCCATATCCAGATAGCTTGCAATAATAGCAAACCTCGTTTTCATAGTGAAAGAATCAATATTAATTGGAAGCCACTTGACTAACTTTGCAACCTCTTTACTTCTACTTAGTCTGCTTAAGAAAAGTATATAGTCATCATGGTATTTAAAATTCAAAGGGTTGAGTTTAATTAAGTTTCTTATTCTCATAATTTCGTCTTCTAGTACAGTAGTTATATGAGTGTTATCATAAGAAAGGATTTGCTCTTTTAATGACTCAGTTATTTTACTCTTAGGTGATTGGAGTAACACCCTCCACGCAGCATTGAACTGTTTACGCTGTATCTTAATTTTTGCATCTTCGATATAGCTAAAAGTATGTTGAGGAAACCCAAGCCTTGCCTTTGCTATGCACTTTTCTTGCAACTCTATATCATCTTTTTCAACGGCTAAGCTATGGATTTTCTTTATCGCAGTCAACGTGGGTTTTTCTAACTCATCTATCCCAACAACCTTAGGCGGAGGTGCAGGTACTTTAACGGCTTTTTTCGGTGTTATTACCTTTTTCTTCGGTACCACAGTTTTCTTCGGTACCACGGTTTTCTTTGATGCTGCCGTCCTCTTTGATGCCACGATTTTCTTTAACGCTGCAATTTCTTTACTGTGAGGTGCTTCATTTAGCACTCTCCATGCATCATTAAACTGTTTAAGCTGTATTTTAATTTTTGCTTCTTCAATATAGGCAAAAGTGTTTTCAGGGAATCTTGCTTTTGCTTTTGCTACACATATTTGTTGCAGCTCTATATTATTTGTCTTAACAGCTACCTTATAAATTTTCTTTATTTTATCTAACGATAAATTTTCTAGCATTTTATCGCTAATAAAAGCCAAATTGGTTGGTTTGAGATTACGTAAGGAGAACATACTAAACAATGATTTATCTGCCATTTTGACTCTTCTTTAAAATGTTGTATTGTCGTTTTAACTGATATAGCTCTTTGATCGAATCATGCACATAAGATTGCATTTGAGTTCGAACTATATCCCCAGACATCAGACCATCTATCGCTTCAATACATTTTTCTATGGAATCTTCACTATATTCGTATAACTCAGATTTTATGACTTCTTTATCCCTGACTATACTATTATAATTTTCTTCTATGTATTTGATACCATCGATCAAACTAGAAGGATTGTCTACTCTATAACCAAGCTCATCTCTTCTATTAAACTCTAAACTATGAGTGTCAATTTTAGCTTCTTCTAAAATTTCATTTTCATCTTTATCTAAGAGAACAACTGGCTTGCTACAGTAAATGGCATCAAAAATTGCACCGCTATAATCAGAAATTACAATATCAGATATACTAAGAAGCTCTAAAGCATCGTCATTAGCACCAAAAAAATGTATCCTATTTGTTTCTATTTTTTCTAGTCTACCTCCTTCTAAAAGATCCGTATTATGATGTAATTTGATAAGTACATTATAATTCTGAGACAAAGCAAGAACTGAATTAATATAGTCATCTATACTCGATAGCTCTCCCCAAGTCGGCATATATAATACGGTTAACAAACCATCTTCTATGCTCTGGTTATATTTACTCTTCGCATCTAAATGAAATTTTTCATCATGCCATAACTGTAACCTTGGGTTTCCGACAGCTTTAGACGGAGAGTACGCAGATAATTTCTTTTCTGGATAAGAGCCATACACAAGGCATAGGTCTGCCAATGCCCTCCATGTTCCATAATTATGAGGTTCTTTAGCATAACCATATTGAAGCATTACGATTTTTGTTTTCTCAAATAGCGGTAAATGAAGAAACATTGTTTGACATACAATAATGTCAAACACACCATCTAATTCTTTGACCTTTCCAGTTTCCCAAACTACAACGGGAACTTCTTGATTGGTTAGAATTTCTTTTGTAAAATCATTGAGGTGATCTCTTCTCTTTTCTAATATAAAGACGCTTCCTGGAATTTTACTGGCTAACGATTTAATATGTATAAACTGAAAAGGGTTCCATCCTATAAATGCTATTTTGTAATTATTCATTTTGATAAAACTCCAAAAAGTCTTTTACTTTTCCAAAAAAATTAAACTCTGAAACAGATAATTTGCTGTGACTCTATTTGCACGTGTAACCGCTTAGCTAAGTCTTGAGCTTTATCAAGAACACAAAGTCATATCTATTTCAGTATTAGCGTACTACCTAACTCAATAAAATATCGGCTATCAAACCGATATAAACATCAAGACTTATCGCACTTACCCTAACAACTGGTTTCTATAAAAAAATAGACTTGCAACTTTGCAACATATTTCCATATGGACACTTTGTCCAGCGATTATATGACCAGCCATCTACCATCAATACTACCCCAATTTTTTACGCTGTTCATTATAGTCATCAATTATAAAATTAATACTCAGCATATCTTCATGGGTTAATTGCTCAGAAGCTTTCATATTGCGAGTTACTAAAGTAACAAACTCTGAAATCTCATATCTTAATCCATCTCCTTCGAACAAATACTCAAACTCTTCGATATGGTTTGGATCTTCATATCTAACAAAAAACTTCTTAGTTAACCACCAAGGTGCAGGAATATACACATATCCTTTTGAACCGGAAATGACCGCTGAACCTTCAGTTTTAGCACCTATACCAACAGTACTAATGGAAATAGCACCTGAATCATACTCTCCAATGATACGGTTTGATAAATCAACACCTGTCTCTTCATCTATTTGATCAAAGTAATGGATCTTTGATGGTTTTCCGAGTATCTTTTGAGCCAATAATAGTGGATAGCTGGCTAATTCATTCGTGGCCCCGCCATAAGGCTGTTGCCACTCTCTGCTAGATTTGTCGTCAACTAACTTTGTAAAAGAAGATCTTACTTCTCGTACCTCACCAATTTTACCATTTTTAACTTCAAATAATAATTTATGGAATGCAGACACAAATGCAGTTTTGATAGCTTCAACAAATACCAATTCTTTTTCTTTGGCAATATTGAGTAGCTCTTCAAGTTTACCTGACTCTAAGGTAACTGGCTTTTCACATAAAACATGCTTTCCACTTAATAGTGCTGCTTTGGCTTGTTCGTAGTGAAACTCATGAGGTGAAGCAATATACACTGCATCAATATCATCATTTAAAAGATCGGCTAGAATTAAATGACCATTAGGAATACCAGTAGCTTCAATGAAATTTCTAACATTATTGATATCTCTTGACATAGCAGCTTGAATAACCAAATGAGGTACATTTTTGGCTTCATTACAAAAACGCTTGGCTATTCTACCTGTACCTATCACGCCTATCTTAAACTCACTTACTAAATCTTCTCTGAGCTTACTACTAGAAATTGCAGGAGTACGAGGTAAATAGATTACTTCACAATGTTCAGATAAATAATCAAAAGAACCTACCCAGTCATCACCGATGGCAAATATATCTATATCCATTTCTTGAATATCTTTAGCTTTCTGCTCTTTATCATATTCAATAATGACTTCATCTACATATTCTAGTGCTTGTACTGCTTCAGCACGTTCAGTCGTTGTGTTTACAACATCTAATTTACCTCTTGATCTATCGTAGCTTTCCGAGGTTACTCCGACAATTAAATAGTCACCTAATGCTTTAGCTCTTTTTAAGAGACGGATATGTCCTTCGTGTAACAAGTCATAGGATCCGTATGTAATCACTTTTTTCATACCACTACATCCTTTCATTTAAAGTGTGAAACCCGAAAACATTGAACTTAGATATCGAGAAAAATAATTATAAATACTAGAAAAATTAGGTTAAGTGCTCTTAAAAAACATACACCTTTATGGGATTATAATTT
>NZ_JBQSXG010000019.1:0-36974 GCF_052378005.1 Psychrobacter sp. AOP31-B2-9 | reverse complement strand
TCCCTAGTCTTTGATATAGATTAAATCCCATACGCCATGTCCACGCTCTAGACCTCGACGCTCAAATTTGGTCATTGGACGAAAGTCAGGGCGGTCAGTAAAGTTACCTGCACCAGCTTGATTGGTTAACCCCGAAAACGCATCTAATACTTCAACCATCCAAAAAGCATAATGTTCCCAGTCTGTCGCTGTATGGAACCAACCACCTTGTTTTAAGCTACGCGTGACAATCGCCATGCGCTCAGGGCTGACAAAGCGGCGTTTATAGTGGCGCTTTTTTTGCCATGGGTCAGGGAAATAAAGCTGAATACGATCGATATGGTTTTCTGGTAACTGCTTGAGCAATTGAATGGCATCACCGTTAATGATTTTAACATTATGTAAGTTTTGAGTACCTGCCATATAAGCGCATTTACCAATACCAGGTTCATGTACTTCAACGCCCACAAAATTGCGAGTGGGCTCTGCTGCTGCCATTTCTATAAATGAATCGCCGAGCCCAAAACCAATCTCTAGAGTAAGTGGTGCGTCACTACCATTAGGGCTATCAGTGAATAGCGTTCTTAGGTTATGGATACCTTCTAGATCGCCATCACCAAAACTGTTATTGACCAAATATTCAGCAAATGCTGGATCGGTCAGTGCCAATTCGGCGTTTTTATTCATGTGCGTACGTCGTTTCATAAACGTATTGACGATACGAATATGTTTGCTTTCTTCAGTATTGGTACTAGAGGCTACTGTATCATCAGTAGTATTGGTACTATCGATGTTATCGTTCATATTAGGATGTTGACTCATAGGTTTGACAAGGCTTAATAGAATGGGTGAGGTACGCTCATTATAAGTTAAATCGATACGCCTGTGAACGGACAATACTCTTTTAATCAAGTGTACATATCTAGACGATTGAGTACACTATTTTGCTACCGTTTTATTGTTTTATGCGCAGGTTTTAGCATTATCATATAATAGTTCTAGGGCGTGTTGACTATTCACAAATAGGTACTGCCATGGTCGAACGATCAAGTATGCCCTAATTGATTTTATTTTTTATTTATAGCAAGTAAGGCTTATCACTATGTTATTTATTGAGACAGATTCGCCACCACCGTTTTATCAGGACAAGCTGTCTTCTGCTAAGCGTCAACAACTCGATAAATGGTTTATTGGTCATCGTAGCCAGCACTATTATTTGAAACGCTTTGAGCAGTTTGATAAGCAAGGCTATCTGTCACCAAAGTGGCACTGGGCAGCATTTTTTATGACGTTTCCGTGGCTACTCTACCGTAAACGATATATGGATGCCATTGTATATAGTGTGGCAGGTTGGTCTTTTATTCAGCTTAATGTTGCATTGGTATTGGTGGCTTTTGAGTTTGTGGCAATGTCTTATATTCCCAATGCTTATCAAATGGCTACGCGTATCGGTATTGCTGCAATTATCTGGATATTTTGGTCATTTATGGTCGCACGTTGGACGGATGCTTATTATTATCGAATGGCCCGACGTGAGATTGCGGATGCTATCGAGGATTATCCGAGAGATGAAGCTGCTCAGAAATCACACCTGAGACGAGAGGGTGGCGTGAGTTTGTTTGGTTTAGGTTTGGGGTTTGGTTTTTTTGCTTTTACCTTGATGGTGATTAAGGTGCAGTTTTTACCGATTGTCGCTAAGCCAAAAGCGAATGAAGTGGTATTTGATGCTTATGACACGGTTAAAACGACACAAAATCGTGTAGCATTGCTCTATCAGAAAACAGGAGAATGTCCGGTTGATTTGCCTTTGGATATGGAAACTGAGCAAGTAAGTATTGATATTAATACCACGACTGCTGGAGTAGAAACAGATTGTGCCGTGATTGCGACGATCCAGAACATCAAGTTTCCGATACGCTATCTGAATGATCAGACATTGGTGTTTTACCATGTACCAGACAGCGAAAATTGGAGCTGTATGACGTCGCTGAACAGCCAGAAAGCCCCGCCAAGCTGCTTGCCTGACTAGGGCTTCACGCTATTATTTTTTAGCGTCTGTTACGATATCATCTTTTTCATCGACTGGTGTTGCTTGGCTCTTTAATGCGTCATAAAAGTCAGTTAAGTCCATTTTTCGTGCTTTACCAATGTCTTCATCAAATAAGCTTTCAAGCTCTGCCATGGCTGATTGTGCCGATTCAATCATGCTGGCTTCATCATCATAAATGGCTTGCTGACGTTCAATCAAGTCATCATCATAGTCGCGGAACGTTTGCACTGTCTCGCGTGCTTTTTCTGGAGAGATACCAAGTAGTTGTAGTGATTCACGTGACATATCTAAAGAAGACAAATAAGTCTCACGCCAAATATGGCGCACACCCACTTCACGTAAGCGATAATAATGCTGGCGATCACGCGCTCGTGCCAAGATAATTATATCTGGATAGTTTTTGCGTAAGTATTGAGCGGTAGTGATAGAGCGTTCTAGATCATCGATAGCGAGAATAAACACACGTGCTTTTTGGATGCCAGCGGCGCGTAAGATTTCAGGATTCTTTGGGTCACCATAGTAAACTTGGTTACCGAACTTACGGACGAAGTCTACTCGGTTTGCAGAGCGTTCAATAGCGGTGAATTCAATATCATGCATCCGTAGTACACGACCGATGATCTGACCGACACGGCCAAAACCGGCAATAATGACTTGATGCTCATGATCTGGAATCGTATCGTATTCGCGGTTTGGTTTGCTCTTGGCAAATAAGGGCTCACCGATTTTTTCTAATAATAAAAATGCCAGTGGTGTGAGCGCCATTGAGATGGTAACAATCAGGTTTAGGGTGTTGGCAAGCTCAGGACGCAGGACATTTTGTGCAGTGGCGACACTGAATAAGACAAAAGCAAATTCACCCCCTTGTGCGAGTGTCACACCTAGCCTAAAGCTGGTTGGCCAGCGATTGCCTAATACTTTTGCAATTAAGGTAATAACACCAAACTTGATAAATATTAATGCCACTGCACAGCCGATAATAAAGACTGGCTTGGCTAAAATGAGGTTGACATCGGTCAGCATACCAACCGACATAAAAAACAAGCCCAATAAAAGTCCTTTGAAAGGTTCAATACTGGCTTCTAGTTCGTGACGATATTCGGAATCTGCTAACAAGACACCCGTTAAGAATGCACCTAATGCCATCGATAGCCCGATTTGACCCATTAAAATAGACACACCCATCACAATAAATAGAGCGACTGCAGTTAGTAGTTCTGATGCACCACTTGATGCCACAAATTTAAAGAAGGGTCGAACAACATAGCGACTAGCAAAAATCAGCCCAGCAAATACGGCAAATACTTTACCAAAATAAATCAAGTCGTAGCTTTGTTCACGCACTCCTGATAAAAAAGGAATGACGGCTAATAAGGGGATAACGGCAATATCTTGGAATAATAAGATAGTGAAGGCTTCTCGACCATGCGTGCTTGCAAGCTGCTGTTTTTCAGTTAATATCTGCAGTACAAAAGCAGTAGAAGAGAGAGCCAGACCAAATCCGACAATAAAAGCAGTGTCTAGCTGTAAGGAAAAAAACTGATGCAAAAGTAACATCAGAAGTGAGCCAGTTAGGCCGACTTGCAATCCACCAAGTACAAATATAGAGCGCCGTAATGCCCATAGTCGTGAGGGTTGAAGCTCAAGACCAATGATAAATAGCAGCATAACCACACCAAACTCAGAAAAGTGTAATAAGCTCTCAGCATCACCCGCTACATCTAAGCCACTGGGGCCTAATATGAGACCTGTAATGAGATAACCTAAGACCGTCGCAATACCAAATCGTTTACCAAGGGGTACAAAGAGCAGGGCGGCTCCTAAGAAGATTGTAGCTTGTAACATTAAATTTGGTGAGCCGGCGGCGGCAGCGAGCATTTGATATCCTTAAGTAGTGGTAATAAGAAGGTGTGATAATAAAAAAACAATATAAAGTGGTTATAGTAAAAACGATATGGCGTTAACGTATGTTATTTTTTACGATAAATCTTCCAAATACCATTATCGGCAAGTGGATTGTTATAAGCGTCATTACGGCGCTTACGCGGAGTCTGTCTGCTATCGACTATTTTAAAGTCAGGTAGAGCATGGACGATGAGACCAGTACGATAAAAGCGTACCCGTTCAGGCTCTAGCATCTCACCTTTACTGTCGCGGCAAAATACATAAGCACGCAAATCAATAAACTCACGATGTGCCACTAAGCGTGCCTCATCATCGCTGTCAAACACGGCGGACATACGTGCGACTTCTTCAGCGCTATAATCACCGCACTTATCAGTCAGAGCTCCGACTGAGCCAAAGCTTTTAGATTCTTTGGCACGGGTCTTGGTCAGGTGTAATCTCTGAACATGATAGATAAACTGGGGTATCTCAAGGCTAGCTGGTAGCGGTAGATAGTCTGGCGGTAAGTTGGCTGCAGGATAAAATGCCATGGCACGGTCAATCAAGTTGTGCCAGCGTTGCTCGTAAGCCTGTACTTCTGCCAAGTTGCCTTCATAAATAGGCATATCACGAATTTGGCGCAAAACATCAGGTGGAAACTGCTCATCTCGAAAGCTGGCAATGTCTTCTTGCAGTGTTGATAGCAATACTTTGGCATGCTTTTTACCCTCTGCTGAGATAGGGTCATCAATGTAGCTTGGAGCAACGAAAGGAGCTGAGCGTCTCGACATGGCAAAAGGTCATCAATTGGTTATGAGTAGGGTCTTTAAGTCCTAAGTATACAGAATTTATATTAAAAATATGGCGGCGTGGCTGAATTTTCCATCATTTTTAACAAGCTATTACAATGAAAAAAGCCAGTGTGATATAAATTGATTCAAGACACAGTCTGTTCATTTATCCATAGTTACTTACTTTGAGTGGTTGATATACCTCTCAATAGACAGCGTTGAATGAATTATCGAGACTCACTGCTTAGGAGTGTTTCTGATGAACAATCGTCCTTCGCTACCCGTCATAAATGGCGTGACTGATTGAAAGTATGTGGTGAAATAATATTAAGAATGATCGTGGCAGGAATGGCGCTAGCAGTGGGATTTTGGTTGCTGCATGCGTAAAATATGGCCCCCGCTTATTTGACACCTATCATGACTGATGCATGAGATTTTTGTATTCTAATGACGTTCTTAGAATTGGGGTTAGGTATCCGGTTAATAACAGCGCTTTGACTAATTTAGTGCATACGGCGTTATTATTGCCGTCACTTGATAAAACATCGCCAATCATAGGCGACGTTTAAATGGATATTTAAATGAAGGATAGTATTTTCAATGTTGAATGTCTGATTTTCAATGTCTCATGCTTAATGATTGTGACCAATGTGACTGTTATTATTTGTTTGTTGTTCTGAGATATCGCAGACCAGCGCATCGCTATGTGCCTCAGTCTGAGGGTGCGATGCGCTTTCTACCTGTATGGTCGCATGATGAATACCAAGCGTGAGCAAGCTTTGTTCTAAATTGGCAATCAATATGCTTGATTCATGAATATTCATCTCGCCATCGACAACAACGTGACAAGATAAGGCATTTAGACCACTGGTAATACTCCAAATATGCAAATCATGGACTTTTTGCACTTGCGGATGGGCAAGTAGTTTTTCTTCGACATCCACCAAGGATATGCCTTCTGGCGTGCCTTCCATCAAAATATGTACGGAATCACGCACAACGCGGTAACCACTAAATAAAATCAGTATGGCGACAATCACTGAGGCCACTGCATCCGCCCAAACCCAGCCAAAGCTCATCATTAAAAGCGCCGCAACAATAGCGGCAACTGAACCCATTAAGTCACTTAATACATGCAGGTAAGCACTTTGCATATTAAGGTTGACTGGTTCTTTTCCCTCATTTTTCCCTTGACTATCCTCGTGACTACCACTGTGACTTTGACCATGCGTATCTCCATCGCGACTGCCGCGATGCATCATCCAAGCGACCAAAATATTGACTAGCATACCGATAGTGGCCACGATAAGCATGCCTTGGGTAGCAATTTCAGGCGGTGAATTGAAACGTTTAATCGCTTCATAAAAAATCATTAGCGCAATCATGACCAGCGTCGCACCATTGACTGTCGCGACTAAAATCTCAAAGCGCTTATAGCCAAACGTCTTTTGGTGAGTAGCTGCTTTTTCACCAATCTTAAATGCCATCAAAGTGGCACCAAGTGCCACGGCGTCACTGAGCATGTGACCAGCATCAGATAATAGCGCCAAACTGCCAGTCAGCCAGCCACCGATTGCTTCAATAAACATATAGCCAGTGATAATGATAAAGCTGAACAGTAAGGTGCGTTGATAACCTTTAGTGTCTCGCGGGGCTGTTGTTCGCTCTAAGTGCCTATCATGACCGTGATTTTGAGTGGCTTGATGGTCATGAATGTAGCTGCTTTCATCATTTTTATGCAGATGATTAGACACATTAACAGTATCACTCTGATGAGAATGATTGTCTTGTTTAGGGTTTGAATTTTTTTGATTCATAACAACAATACTCAAGCTTGCTTTAATTTAGATTAAGTAACGAATATCAGTTTAGTATTTTTGCGAATAGACTTTATAAAAAGTAAATAATAAATTCTTGCAAGATACATCAAGCGATCATTTATGAATCTAACATAGTCGGGTATTAGAAACTGTAACGACGAGGTACAATAATGCAGGTCAGATACTATTTATCGAAAACAGCAGGCTGTGATTTGTATAAATGCAAGACGCTGAGGTTACCAACCGACAGGGTCGATATCCAAAGTTAGTTTAAGGTACTTGGCACTGGGCAAGGCAAGCACTGGTTGCCACCATTGGTTTAATACATAGTGTAGTTGCCTGCGCTCTTTGGCTAACAGTAGTAACTGAACATGATAGCGGCTGTTCTTTTTACTCATTGGTGCATCGATCGGACCCAGTACAGCGAGGCTGTGTGCATTTGGTAGAATGCTAATCGCATCTTTGAGCGCTTGGGTGGGGGCTGCAAGTGTTTTGCCTTCACAGCGTATCAATGCGGCATGAGTATGAGGTGGTAAGCCCATCATTTTACGCTCTTGCAGCAATTCACGAGCAAAGGATAGGTATCCGTCTTTTACCAGCTTTAATAATAGCTCATTATCAGGCTGCAAGGTTTGAATCAGTACTTGCCCAGACTTATCACCACGTCCAGCGCGTCCCGCTACTTGGATCATAAGCTGTGCGGTATGCTCAGGTGAGCGAAAATCTGCTGATAGAAATCCACGATCAGCATTAGGCAAACAAACGAGTGTGACATTAGGAAAGTGATGACCTTTTGCGACCATTTGCGTACCGACTAGGATGGCAGGCTTGCCTTCATTGATGCGTTGATAGATATTCTCCCAGCTGTCTTTACGTCGAGTGGTATCACGATCGATTTGAATAATAGGATATAGCTCTTTGCTGGTTTGCGGATTGGCAAAAATAGCGTGTAGGTTTTCGCTTAGTCTTGTCGTGCCCATCCCTTTGGTATCTAAATTTTGACTACCACAATCAGGGCACACTGTTGGAATATAGGACTGCCAGTCGCAATGATGGCATTTTAAATAAGAGCTACCGGCGTAAGTGTTGTGTTGGGACTGGCTATTATAATGAACGGTCAAATGCGCATCGCAGCGTGGACAATCTGCCTGCCAGCCGCAGGCTTCGCATAATAAAACAGGGGCATAGCCGCGACGGTTTAAAAATATTAAGACCTGATTGCCTGCCTCTAGCGTTTCTCGAATCGCGCCAATCAAGGTATCGGTCAAACCTGTGTCATAGCGTGCGCCATCGTCTTGTGTTTGCTGATGGGTGCTCTGTAGGCGAGCATCGATGAGTTGCATGGTGGCAGGATTGGCATTGCCTGGACGGGTTAGTAATTGGCATTCTAGGAGCTTGCCGTCATCAACCAGTTTTAAGTGTTCAAGAGAAGGCGTAGCCGTACCAAGCACTACAGGGATATTGGCTTGTAGCCCTCGGTATAGTGCAACGTCAGCGGCATGATAACGCAATGTATCTTGCTGTTTATAAGAGCCATCATGTGCCTCATCGACGACGATTAGCCCCAAATTGGCAAATGGATATAACAGTGATGAGCGTGTGCCGATGATGATTTGTGCATGACCTGTGCGGCAATCTTGCCATCCTTGTAAGCGATGCGTGTTGTTCAATCCAGAATGCAGCAACACAATATGTGCTGAGAACCGACTGGCAAAACGTGCGCGAGTCTGCGGTGTTAATCCGATCTCTGGCACTAAAATTAAGACTTGCTTACCAGCTTCTAATACTGCCTGCATCGCCTGTAGGTATACTTCAGTCTTGCCGCTACCAGTAATGCCGTTCAGTAAAAATCCGCTATAGCGCTCAGAGTTATGGGCAGCGACAATGGCGTCAACGGCACGCTGTTGCTCATCGTTGAGATCAAGCGGCATTTTTGCGAGTTTGACAGGTGAAGGGCTTTGTTTCGGTTCAATATAGCGCTCGATGAGGCCTTTTTCTTCCAATGTTTTTAAAAAGCTACGCTGCATTCCCTCCAGTAATAAAACATCTTCACTTGCGCCGCGCTCACCATGCAGTTTGAGCATATCAAATTGCTGTTTCTGCTTTTTTGCATTGGTACGGAAATCTTCGTCACTGACATGCGGTAAAATCCGCCAATGTGTAATCAGCAAATCTAATGGTTTGCCCTGACGAACGAGAGTAGGCAAGATAACCGCGAAAACATCACCAAGAGGATAATGGTAATAACGCGATAACCAAGCGGCGAGCTTGAGCATGTTGTCATCTAAAATTGGTTCAGCATCCAAACACCTATTGATAGGTTTGAGCTTATTGATGGGCACGCTGCTATCAGCTTCAGAAATATGAGCAATCACAATACCGATTAAAGTTTGACGACCGAATGACACTTCGACGCGGCTGCCAAGAGGTGGCATGGGAGTCGGTGCGGTATTTGGTAACGTATGGATATCTGCTGGCAGGCTATAATCAAATACCCGATAGAGGGGCACAGGCAGAGCAACTTGTACCAACATAGAATACCCCTATAGCTTATCAATGGTTGAATAATATACTGGTGCGAATGGTAAAAGTAAGTGCAAAATACATGCGATGACGAAGCGAAAGTGATGAAGCATAAGTAATGAAGCGTAGATGATGAAGTATGATAGCAATAAGCCCAAATAACTATATTTGGGCTTAATTTGGGCTTATTTTAAAATGGGCTTAGGTACTTAAGGTCTTTCGAAGCTAAGTACTGTCACTCACTATTACTATTCGATGTATAAGATAGACTCAATCTCGACCACACCACCTTTAGGTAATGCTGCTACTTGGACGGCAGCACGAGCAGGATACGGCTCGCTTAAATTGGCAACGAATACTTCGTTCAATACCGCAAAATCACTCAAATCAGTTAACGACACATTGAATTTAACCACGTCATTTAAACTGCCACCAGCAGCTTCACAGATAGCTTTGATATTTTCAAATACTTGTTCTGCTTGTGCTTTAAAGCCTTCTCTTAGCTCCATTGTATCAGGATCAAAGCCCAATTGACCTGAAATATAAACAGTGTTGCCGACTTTTACCGCTTGAGAATAAGTACCAACGGCCGCAGGCGCTTTATCAGTTTGAATAGTTTGACGAGTCATGTTTTTTTCCTTTTTATACTTTTCTGGTTTGGTAGATAGTTGCATATCATCATTTAGTAAAATCCAAACTTACCTATGCAAATGATGGTATGCATCAATTTTTTGTATCAACAATTAAGTGAGTCAGTTTATCATTATTTTTACGTTTTCTAAAATTGCCACATCAAATATTAATCATTTTATTAAGTGGTTATTGATGATAGATCATGGTGATTACTATAGTTGATACAGACGCATGATATTCGGAAAACCAAGTAATGAACGTAGCTCTCGAATACCCTGTGCTAAATGATTGCGACTACGGACAATGATATGAATGATGGTATCACTACTTCGGACATCGACGGCTTCAATACCCATATTCAACTGACGTAAATGATAAATAACTTCAGTGATTTGTTCGTCGCTGAGGGCGATAGATAGCTTCAAATAAGCATGAAAGCGAATTTTTCCAGTGTTTTTTATATCGTATTCATCTGGGCTGCCTTGTTTGACTGCTTCATCACTGCGCCAGCGTAGCTGAATTACCTGATAAGGATTGTCTTTGCGAATCTCATCTAAGGAGAAGCATTTGTGTCGATGTACGACCAAGCCATGACGTGATAGGTGACCGACGATAGGGTCGCCATAAATGGGGTGGCAACAGTTGGCAAAGTCTAGTTCTACTCCAGATGTGTTAACGATTAACTGCTGTGGTTGGGTCATGTCCTCGCTATGTTCCCGTGCTTGCAAGTCACGTACTTCATCACTGAATAAGCGAGTCACGATGAGCTGTGGTAGTAGTGTACCGGAGCTTATTTGTTCAAACAGTGCGTCTTTTTCTGTTAGTCCACGCCATTCTGTTAGGTTTTTCCAGTCACTTTCTGTTAGATCATCTAGGTTTTTTTGATAGGTTCTTAGCGCTCTAGCTAATGCTTGCTGACCGTGAAGTTTTTTGTCTGCAGCAGATAGGTCTTTAAACCATCGCAAAATCTCTTCGCGAGCTTTATTGGTCACCACAAAACCTAGCCACTCTGCTTTGGGTTCTGAGTGTTTATCAACTTCAATTTCGACAAGCTGCCCATTTTTTACGACTGTACCGAGTTTGGCTGTTTTACCTTCTATATTAGCGCCAATGGCTACATTACCTACCATAGGTCCGACGGCATAAGCGAAATCTAGCGCGGTTGCACCTTGTGGTAGTTCATAGGCGCGGCCTTTTGGGCTATAACAGATTATTTTGCTGGAATGTAGGTAATCCATGAGCTCATTAATCGTAGCGACGGCTGCGGAAAAATCGGGGCTCTGTTCATTTAAATTGTCTTCATCGACCAAGTCTTTCATATTACGCAAGGAGGCTTGAATGACGGATTGACTGACATCGGAGGCGTGCTCTGCACCAATAACGCCAAGCCTTGCTGCGCTCTGCATTTGCTTGGTTAAAATAGTTACTTTGACCACATCGTTATCACGCTCATAGATTAGCGTCAGCGATTGATTTCCGCCGGGTAGCGGCCGACGAATATTATCAGCAATATGTGTATCATCAATCTGATACTTTTTGATCAAATAATAAGCCAGCTTGTCACAAGCATCGACATTATCTAAGACAATTTCAAAAGCATAATGACGTAGTAGAGCATTGATTTCTCCACGATTGCGGAAAAACTGACGGTATATCACCACGCGATTGTCCAAGACAGTGACCAGTCCATTCAATCCTAAATTATTGAGCACAATACTCAAGTAGCGATGAATGGCTTCTCTCTGAAAGTTACGTCCTAGACCATGCTGCAGTAATTTATCAGACAGTTTGTTGTACATGTCAGAGTCAAGATTTCGATAACAAAGTACCTCAATATAGTCAGCAATGTCGTTGAGACCCATTAAACGCGCAAATGGCACATAAAAGTCCAATGTTTCTTGTGCAGTGGCACGCTGCTTTTCGGGACGTACCGCATCAAGTGTAGACATATTATGTAAGCGATCAGCAAGCTTGATGATTAGCACACGCGGATCAGCAAGTGTGGCTGTCAAAATCTTATGAAAAGTGGCGGCTTTATTTTGTTGTTTATTGTGTGAGGATGATTTTAGCTTGGTCACACCATCGACCAATCTTGCCACTACTTTGCCATAGCGCTCCTCAAGTTGTTCGTCGCTCACTTCAGTATCTTCGACGGTATCATGCAAAATTGCGGCAATGATAGTGTCTCGATCTAAGCGAAAACCTGCCAGTATCTCAGCGACTGCAATCGGGTGAGTGATATAAGGTTCCCCTGATTTGCGCTTGTCTTTAATATGCGCAATGTCACCGAACTCACAGGCATCAATAATGTCACAGCGTTCATTAGCAGTGAGATAACCTACTGAACGTAGCAAGTTGTATTGAGCGTCATCGACTAGGTGATGACTGAGTTTGGGTAAGGTTTGACTCATAAAGTAACGATCCTGTTTTTCATTACCTATCTGCCTGACTGTCTATCGAGGTAAATGGTGACTGAGTGAGTGCTGGAATACTAAAAATTTTGAGAAAAAGCTGAAAATGAATGAGTAATCCTCTAATTAATCGTAAATCACATTCAATGTCAACTGCTAAGCGAGTCGGGATGATAAAAATTTATAAATTCTAGGCGAATGTGAGATTGTGAAGTATCAATCATGATTAAAACAGCCCAAATGCTATCGTTATAATAATAAAAACCACAGACTATGCTGTGGTTTTTATTATTAAGATGTTATCACTATACCTTATCTTAGCAAGTCATTCATTAAAAGCTATGATCGCCTGATAGCGCTAAATCTAGTGAACTGGTCGCAAAGTTGTGCTCTGGCTGATTGATGATATCGCGAGTGATTTTACCAGCCGCAATTTCACGTAATGCCAATACAGTAGGCTTGTCGTTATCAACGTCAACCATTGGCTCAGCGATACCTTTGGCCAATTGACGTGCACGCTTGCTTGCCACTAAAATCAGCTCAAAGCGATTATCAACATTATCCAAACAATCTTCAATCGTCACTCGTGCCATAAATAGCTACCTCAGTTGTTTTTATTAGTGACGGACCTTGCCCGCTACTCAATAAAAATAATATCAAAAATATAAAAGGGGAATAGCTAGACATTATAGCATTTTTTGCTCAAGCGCGTAGTTGCTTTTTATCTCGATGCGTTCAATTAGCAGATAATTTGATTCTAGTGCTCGCTTTTTGCATCTGTTTTATTACCGAGTAAGTTGCTAATAGTACGATGATAGCGCTGCTGTTGACGTTTTAAAGTTTGTCTATCAGCCACGATGATAGCTTTTAATTCTGTCAGAGCCACTTCAAAGTTGTCATTAATAATTACAAAATCAGCGTTCACATACTGTGACATCTCATTGACTGAACCTGCCAAACGCTGCTCAATAACCTCTATACTATCTTGTGCACGAGTTGATAAGCGTTGACGCAAAGTGGCAATACTTGGCGGTAGAATAAAAACCATTGTTGCTTCTGTAAATATTTCTTTGACTTGTAATGCACCTTGCCAGTCAATCTCTAAAATGACATCAACGCCTGCCTCTAGTTGTGAACGTACGCTTTGTTCGGAAGTACCGTAATAGTTACCAAAAACTTCGGCATGCTCTAAAAAACTGCCTTCATCAATAGCATTTTTGAACGTGTTTATATCAGTAAAGTGATAATGATGACCGTCAATCTCGCCAGGACGCGGTGAACGTGTTGTGTGTGAGACGCTGACGGTTAAGTCATTGGTGGTGGCAAGTAATTGCTTTACCAGTGAGGTTTTACCTGTACCGGAGGCTGCGGTAATAATAAACAATGAACCTGTCATACAATTTGTCCTAATGGAATGTGTTCTGATAGAAATTAAAGACTGGTAAAAAGAAAAATCGCCATCATACAAGGCAATGAAAACCATAATGAATATGTCATTATAAACTGCTTTGATGGTTTTTATTTTACGTAAAGCCACTCTTGCAACGTGTTATTGGCGTATCAGCGATGTACATATTACTGCCTTTAGTACACTACTATTTTCAAGAGTAATGAAAGAAAATTATGCTAAAGTAGCATAATAAATTCGTCCCAATGTTTGAATTGAAGCCTTTAAAATAAGCTTTAACTATAAATTATCTAATGATAGGCCCTTTTATGCAAATTTATCTTGCCAATCCACGTGGGTTTTGTGCTGGTGTGGATCGAGCGATTGCGATTGTAAACGAAGCATTGACACGCTTTGAACCACCTATTTATGTCCGCCATGAAGTGGTACATAACAAATTTGTCGTCTCTGACTTGGCCAATCGTGGTGCCGTCTTCGTTGAAGAGCTTGACGAAGTGCCGGATGGTTCAATCGTCATTTTTTCCGCCCATGGAGTATCAAAGGCGGTCGAAGATGAGGCAGAACGTCGTGATTTGACGGTATTTGATGCGACATGTCCTTTGGTCACTAAAGTACATATTGAAGTGGCCAAGTTTGCACAAGAGGGCATGGATGCGGTACTGATTGGTCATGCTGGGCATCCAGAAGTCGAGGGCACCATGGGACGCTTTAATCGCCGTCATGGTGGACATATTCATTTGGTCGAAAATGAAAGTGATGTCGCCGCATTGACCGTGCAAAACGATGAGCGCTTAGCTTTTGTCACGCAAACGACATTGTCTATGGATGATACAGCACGTGTCATTGATGCATTACGTGACAAATTTCCTAGTATCCAAGGTCCACGTAAAGATGATATTTGCTACGCCACTCAAAACCGTCAAGATGCGGTAAAAGATTTGGCCAGTCGCTGTGAAGTGGTTTTAGTCGTTGGTTCACCAAATTCATCAAACTCTAATCGTCTGCGTGAGTTAGCAGAGCGTATGGATTGTCGCGCTTACTTGATTGACAATGCCCGTGAAATGGATAGCAGTTGGTTGGATGGCGTGCAGAGTATTGGTGTGACTGCTGGTGCATCAGCGCCTGAAGTATTGATTCAAGAAGTACTACAGCAGCTACAAGATTGGGGTGGTGATTTACCTAGCGAGTTGTCAGGTATTGAGGAGAATGTGACGTTCAGTCTGCCTAAAGCATTGCGCATCCCGATTACCCAAGTGGGTAAGTAAGGTCAGATATAGGAGCTTAGGGTATGTCGTTTATTGGCAGTGTTTGATACTGTAAATCTCACCATCTAAATGATGACATGCCTTAACAAAAATCAGCTATTATAAAAGCTGTTGACCAAAAACAACCTACTATGAGCAAAGTAGAATGAAAAAGCAAAAGAGTAGATTTGTCTTAGCAAGTGCCACTCTGACTGAAGTTAATCAGCAATTAAAAATGAATATGTTGGTGACTGTGGTAGTGATATTTGTGCTGTTTATGAACATGATGAAGTTCATGGCAGAAAAAACGTTTTTTTATGCAGCTCTAGTAGTATTGATGGTTGTTTTATTATTTTTTATAAGAAAGGCTCGTAATATTCTCATAATAAGAAAGCAAGAGTTGACGCAATAAAATAAAGAGTACGAAATATAGGACAGTTATGGCAGCTTATTACCAATTTATCAAACGTGAACAGCAGGACGATGGTGTCACTGTTGCTTATTATAAGCCAACTGAGCATGCACAAGGTGCTTGGAATGAGCACGAGCAACACATGGCACCAGCAACAGGATTGCTGACTGCTGAGCTCACAGGCTATGTCCCGCAAGCAAATACCCGTGTTGCTCGTATCAGCCTTGATATTTTAGGGCTGATACCGCTTGATGATTTTACCATTACCACGCGTTGTATTCGTCCAGGCAAGACGATTGAGCTTATTGAGGCGGTAATGAGCAGTCGTGGCCGTGACGCTATCATTGCTCGCGCGTGGCGACTCATGACTCAAGACACCAGCTCGATAGCAGGAATTGAAGATCGAAAAGCCAAACACAAACCTGAAGACTTGCCAGTTTGGAATGATATGCAAGGCTGGCCGGGCGGTTTTATTGAGAGTGTGCGCTTAGTTGCTGACCCTGAGCGTCGACCTGGTAAAGGCATGGTATGGATAACCAATGATGTAGAAATGGTAGAGGGCCAGCTTACTGATGATATGGTGCATTTAGTGGGTATGGTTGATACTGCCAATGGTGTTGTACCGCGACTCGGTCTCGGTTTATCAGGGTTAGAGTGGATGTTTCCTAATACTGATTTACAAATTCACATGCATCGTGTGCCGAAAGGCCGTTGGCTCGGTATCGAAGCTGTACAACAGTACGGCGATGACGGCATAGGGCTTACCAGTGCCGTATTGCATGATGTACATGGGCCTTTTGGGCGTAGTGAGCAAATTCTGACCATTCGTCCGATGCCTCGCTAGTTTTTAACCTTCTCTATTGTTTGGTAAAACAAAACAAAAATATATAGTTAATTTATTTTACAAATTTATAGTAATCGGTTGTAATGGTTCTAACAAAACAATGTTATTGCACTTAAAGGTTACTATGAAAACAGATAGTCGTTTTTCGAAAAAATTTACTACTCTTCTGGATATATTGATAGAAGCTTATTCAGAATAGGTTTTGTACTTTAAATGATTTACTATCCAAAGGAGAAGACCCGTGAGCGATAAAAAATGTCCATACGCACCTACACAGTTAACAATGGGTAATGGTGCACCAGTTGCTGATAATCAAAACAGCATGACCGCAGGTAAGCGCGGACCCTTATTGGCGCAAGATATTTGGCTAAATGAGAAGCTAGGTAACTTTGTTCGTGAGGTTATCCCAGAGCGTCGTATGCATGCCAAAGGTTCTGGTGCATTTGGTACGTTTACTGTGACCAATGACATCAGTCAATATACTCGAGCCAAAATATTCAGTGAAGTGGGCAAGCAGACCGAGATGTTTGCGCGCTTCAGTACAGTTGCAGGTGAGCGTGGTGCTGCTGATGCTGAGCGTGATATTCGTGGCTTTGCGCTAAAATTTTATACAGAAGAGGGCAACTGGGATTTGGTAGGTAATAACACACCAGTATTCTTCTTACGCGATCCACGTAAGTTTCCAGATTTAAACAAAGCCGTAAAACGTGATCCACGTACCAATATGCGCTCGGCGACCAACAACTGGGACTTTTGGACTTTATTACCAGAATCCTTTCATCAGGTTACCGTGGTAATGAGTGATCGTGGTATCCCCGCCTCATATAGAAACATGCATGGTTTTGGCTCGCATACTTATAGCTTTTGGAATGAAGCCAACGAGCGTTTTTGGGTTAAGTTTCATTTTCGTACTCAGCAAGGCATCAAAAATTTGACCGATGCTGAAGCAGCCGAAGTCGTTGCTATGGACCGTGAAAGCAATCAAAAAGACTTATATGATGCCATTGAAAATAGTGATTTTCCAAAATGGAAGCTCTATGTGCAAATCATGCCAGAAGCTGAGGCTGATACCGTTCCTTATCATCCATTTGATTTGACTAAGGTATGGCCAAAAGGTGATTATCCTTTGATAGAGGTTGGTGAGTTTGAATTGAACAAAAACGCTGATAACTATTTTGTTGATGTTGAGCAAGCAGCATTCGCACCAAGTAATTTGGTGCCGGGTATCAGTGTCTCACCAGATAAGATGCTACAAAATCGTTTGATTAACTATGCCGATGCCCAGCGTTATCGTGTTGGTGTTAATCATCAGCAGATTCCTGTCAATAAACCACGCTGCCCAGTGATGAGCAATCACCGTGATGGTCAAGGACGTGTCGATAATAATTATGGTAGTCGTCCACACTATGAGCCAAATAGTTTTAGCCAATGGCAGGAGCAGCCGGATTATGCTGAGCCACCATTGAAAATTGATGGTGATGCAGCACACTATGATTTTCGTGAAGATGATAGCGACTACTTTAGCCAACCCCGTGCGTTATTCAATTTAATGAGTGCTGAGCAGCAGCAAGTATTATTTGAAAATACCGCAAGAAATATGGCTGGCGTACCTGACTTTATTCAGTATCGTCACATTCGTAATTGTAATTGGTGTGACCCTGCTTATGGTGAAGGTGTGGCTAACGCATTAGGTTTAAGCGTTGAAGATGCAATGGCAGCTCGTGACTCAGATCCAGCGCGTCACCTTGCTAGCTGTTTATAATTAATAGGTACCATACGTAGACATGGTACGAAAGCCATTAAGCTTTTGATTTTCAATATAATGACACCACCTTAGGGAACTAGGGTGGTGTTTTTTATTGAATAAATGTTTTTAGCTTGAAATTTTCACCTATGCCCCTATTAGTATAAACAGCTTAATAGTATTTAACGCTAGAGCGGTTTTGATATTATTAGAGCCTTTTTGATGTGTTTTACTGTTACTTATAATAAGTTTTTAATGGAATTTAAAGGAGTGTTTTATGAGTGAAGCAACTCAAGCCGATGGCCTAAACCCTGAATTAAAAAAACATACATTTGAAGCAGAAGTAGCGCAGTTGCTACACTTAGTGACGCATTCGCTATATTCTAATGCGGATATATTTGTGCGTGAGTTGGTCTCAAACGCCTCGGATGCTTGCGATAAATTGCGTTTTGAAGCAAATAATGACGATAGCCTTTATGAAGATGATGGCGAGCTAAAAATTCGTATCGATCTTGATGAAGAGGCGAAAACCATTACCTTTACCGATAATGGTATTGGTATGAATGAAACAGATGCTATTGAAAATTTAGGGACAATTGCTAAGTCAGGTACCAAAGCATTTTTGGATAAATTATCTGAATCACAAAAGCAAGATGGTCAGTTAATTGGACAGTTCGGTGTGGGTTTCTACTCAGGATTTATCGTAGCGGATACGATTAGCGTTGAATCACGCAAAGCTGGAGAGCCTGCTGACAAGGGTGTACGCTGGGTATCAGACGGTACAGGTAGCTTTACAGTAGAACCTATCACAAAGGTCGCTCGCGGCACTGCCATCACTTTGCATCTCAAAGAAGAGTACTCTGAAGGTGAAGACAGCTACTTAGATCGTGGTAAAATTAAGCGTTTAGTCAATAAATACTCAGATCACATCAGCTTACCGATTCAAATGCGTAAAGAAATCTGGCAAGAAGACGTAAAAGAAGATGAGAACGATGACACGCCGGCTAGTGGCGAGATGGTATTGACTGATGAATGGGAAACCATCAACAAAGCCAGTGCATTATGGACACGTTCAGCATCTGAGATTGAAGATGATGAGTATGTTGATTTTTATAAAAACATCTCGTATGACATGGATGCACCGCTTACTTGGACGCACAACCGTGTTGAAGGTCGTGTTCAGTACACTCAATTGTTATATATCCCCAAAAAAGCACCAGCGGATTTGTATACTCGCGAACAGCAACATGGTCTGAAATTGTATGTTAAGCGTGTCTTTATTATGGATGAAGCCGAGCAGCTCCTGCCGATGTACCTACGCTTCGTCAAAGGTGTTATCGACTCAGCCGACTTACCATTGAACGTTAGCCGTGAGCTACTACAAGAGTCACGTGATGTAAAATCTATTCGTGATGGTAACGCTCGTCGTATTCTGACGACATTGGCAAGTTTGGCCAATAGCGAAGACAGCGATAAGCAAGAGAAGTTTGCTCAGTTCTATGCTGAGTTTGGTGATGTCATCAAAGAAGGTTTAGGCGAAGACATGGGCAATCAAGAACGTATTGCCAAGTTGCTTCGTTATGCGACGAGTACAAGTGACAAAGTTGAAACTAGCTTTGAAGACTACAAAGGTCGCATGAAAGAAGGCCAAAAAGCCATCTATTATCTAACAGCTGATAATTTGGCAGCGGCAAAGAACAGCCCTCAGTTAGAGTTGTTCAAAAAGAAAGGCATCGAAGTTATCTTGATGACCAGTCGTGTTGATGAATGGGCAATGAATTTCTTGACCTCATTTGATGAAACACCGCTACAAAACATCGCCAAAGGTGCAGTGGATTTAGGTGATTTGCAAGATGAAGCTGAAAAAGCAGAGGCTGAAAAAGCAGAAGAAAGCTTAAAGCCGGTGGTTGATAAGCTAAAATCTGCTCTAGGCGAACGAGCTAAAGATGTAAAAGTATCCACTCGTTTGGTTGATAGCCCAGCTTGTTTGGTTGTGGGTGAGGGTGAGCTATCACCACAGATGATCCAAATGCTGAAACAGATGGGACAAGATGTACCGGAGAGCAAGCCAACGCTCGAAGTAAACCCTGAGCACCCATTAATCAGAAAACTTGAAAGTAGCGAGCAATTTGATGACTTGGCTCAAGTGATTTTTGATCAAGCATTATTAGCAGATGGTGGTCAACTAGATGATCCAGCGGCTTATCTAAAACGTGTTAATGAGCTATTGATGAAATAATGGTTATTATTTCATCAACAAAGAGGTCTTGCTTGCAAGACCTCTTTTTTATTTTTAATTTGCATATGAGTAATTTTACAAATCAGTCTTATCCTCTAGACTAACAATCCGTTACAATTAAGATAGATTAGCAAGCTAGACTGTTAGTCCTAGTTTTCAGTTTTTGCTTTTCACCTCTTATAATCATTTCATAGTGAATCAAATATAAACTTGCTGTCCATCTGACTCGTTGAAAAGTCAATAAACGATATCAGATGATACAAATAGTAAAACACTTATCATTGGCTCACTTTATTTTTCTCGGCTGGCTAGAGGTTTAAGTCTTTGTCACTTGCGTCGTTAAAAACTGTATCGCTTCAGCGCTTTTCGCTCAACTTCGCTGCCAATATTATTGCCACTTTGTGGATGTTGGTAGGGTCAACCCGTGCGTTTTCTTGGGTCAAACCGACTTTTATGCAGTTTGCTGTGTTTGCACTATCAGCACTTGGTAGCAATGTGCTGTTTTCGTGGTTGGCTGCGGAAAATAGTAGTGTCTTTAATGAGCAGGGGCTGGTTAGCTATTTGATTTGGCCAATGATTATCCTGTTGGGTGGCATTATCTTGGCACGACGTGCAGGCAATCAAGCACTGGTATTTGTACCAGTGGTGTTATGGTTGGTCGCTGATACATTGTCAGCGTTATTACAAAGCTTAGTACAATACTTGAGTAGTTATGGTTGGCTGCCTGATTGGAGCTATTCATTTTTACCCATTTTATTTTTAGTGCTGTTTTTATGGCAGACATTGGCATTACTATGGATTTTTTTCCATCGTTTCCGGCTGCCTTGGTGGGAGCGAGTGATTGTATTGGTAGGTGCTGTTGCACTTTTGACAATTTGGCAGCGTAATGTTACTGACCAACCCATATTTAAGCAGATTCCTATAGAGCCAGTTTTAGAAGAAGCTGCATTATATGAGCAGCCACGTCTATTGCAACAAGCTTTAAATAGTATTGATCCAAGTATCTTGGGAAAAACCGACTGGTACTTTATGGGTGTTGCAGGGTTCTCGGATCAAAATGTCTTCCGTTCTGAAATTAATAAAGTACGTGAGTTATTTGATGTACGCTTTGGTACTAGTGGCCATTCTCTATCATTAATCAATAATACTTATAGCTGGCTAGATGAGCCAATCGCTACCAAAACTAGTATTTTACGCGGTTTAAAAAGAATCGGTCAGCAGATGAATGCTGACGAAGATGTATTATTCCTCACACTATCCTCACATGGCAATGAGAACATCATACAACTCGCCAATCCACCATTAGCAATGGAAAACTTAGATGCAGCCTGGTTACGTGCTGCTTTAGATGATTCAGGCATTCGTTGGCGGGTGATTGTGGTCTCTGCTTGTTATTCAGGATCATTCATCGATGAGTTGGCATCTCCGACCACGGTAGTGATTACAGCATCAGCTACTGAAAAAGCTTCATTTGGCTGTACCAATACCGCAGAGATGACCTATTTTGGTCAAGCGTTTTTCGCTGAAAGCATGCGAGACAACACCAGCTTTGAGTCTGCCTTTAAAGATGCTCGTCTACGTGTCAGTGAAAAAGAGAGTTTGATGGGTTTTGAATCGTCAGACCCGCAGATGTTTATTGGTAGTCTTATGGAAACGGCTTTACCTGCGTTTGAACGAGTACTATTTGATAAAGCACGACCATCAGTTGCTAGCATCACTGAGGACTCCAATACGACTGTTATTCCTATCGGGGATAATAATGAGGTGAGTCCGCCAATGGTGGCGACAGTCATAACCACGGAATAAGTATCTGCTATTCATTTATAAGGGATGACATTATAGAGGCTTTTTGATAGAAGCTTTTATAAGTCATCATGTGTTTTTCTTTAGATAAAAGGAGCGTTACTCATGAATCATTCTTACAATCACAGTTTGTCTGCCAATTCACAACTCACTCAACAAAGTGTGAATCGCTGTTTTGATGGAGAGCAACATTATTATAGCCATCAATCGGCAACGACTAAAACGCCAATGACGTTTAGTGTTTATCTACCGGATGAAGCACTTGCTGGCCGTCTTTGCCCAGCAGTTTTGTATTTATCAGGCCTCACTTGTAATGCTGACAATGTTACGCACAAAGCACATTTTCAACAAAAATGTAGTGATCTTGGCATGATATTTATCGCACCTGACACCTCTCCTCGCAGTAGTGAAGGCAATGATGTGGCCAACGATGAGCGTTATTTTGTTGGGCAAGGCGCTAGTTACTATGTTGATGCCACGCAAGCACCTTGGGCAGAGCATTTTAATATGCAAAGTTACATCGTCGATGAGCTACATGATTTGCTACGTTCAGAGTTCCCGATTCAAAGTATTGGTATCACAGGGCACTCTATGGGTGGTCATGGCGCATTGTTATTAGGCTTTAAGTTTCCAGGAAAATTTGTCAGTGTCTCAGCATTATCGCCAGTATGTGCAGCCAGTGAGTCAGCGTGGGGAGAGGCTGCCTATACAGAATATTTTGGTGATGATAAATCACTATGGTTACAATCAGATGCCTCAAAAGTGATTGAAGAAGTTGGTCAGCAGTATTCGAGTATTTTGGTCGATCAAGGTGCTGATGACAATTTTTTAGCAGAAGGTCAACTACAAACTGCTAAATTGCAGCAAGCTTGTGAAAAAGTAAAACAGCCTTTAACCCTACGCTATCAAGCGGGTCACGATCATAGTTATTACTTTATTCAGAGCATCATTGATGATCATATCGAACATCATTGGCGCATGGCGCAACTTAGCTAGGCACTGATATCGAGCTATTTTCGCTATGCTGTCAGAACTAGAACCGAGTATTTAAAAGGTAAATTTATGGCAAGTTATCAAGACTCAACGGCATTTAATGCTAGTACGCGTTCTGTGTGCGATCAGCAATCAGACGCTAGCGCTGCGAAGTCAGCGCTGGCGACTATGCAAGCAGATATGGATGCAGCGTTAAAGAACAAGCAGCAGACCAGTCATGAAAATAACGACCAAATATCTCAAGTCCAGTCAGAAGCGTTTATTGCAAAAAACGTCAACAGCGAGGGTGAGCAGGTGCTTGATGAGTCGCAACACTCACGAGTGATAGAGATGGCATGGGAAGACAGAACACCATTTGGGGCAATAGAGTATAGCTACGGTCTCAATGAAGCTGGTGTCATTAAGCTCATGCGTCAAACGCTAAAGCCATCATCTTTTCGCTTGTGGCGTCAGAGAGTCAGCAGCCGTGCGACCAAACATCAAGCGAAACGTGATTTTGGCGTGGGTCGTGCTTACTGTAAAACTCAGTATAAGCCGCGATAGTTTTTTTATTCAATATCGATGCATGAAAGGCTTATAATAGTGTATAAGCCAGCATCTAACTTTTATTCTATCAGTACTTTATTTACATATAAATTAGGTAGTTCTACTATGATTAGCCCTTCTAAGCCATATCTAATAGCCCCATCCATACTTTCAGCTGATTTTGCACGTTTAGGAGAAGATGTTGAAAAGGTATTAGAGTCAGGTGCCGATGTAATTCATTTTGATGTGATGGACAATCATTATGTACCCAACTTAACATTTGGTAGTATGATTTGTCAGGCATTGCGAGATTATGGTATTGATGCTCCCATTGATGTACACCTTATGGTATCACCAGTTGATAGCATGATTGAGCAATTTCTAGAAGCGGGTGCGAGCGTTATCACTTTTCACCCAGAAGCGAGTGGACACATTGATCGTTCGTTACAATTGATTAAAGATGGTGGTGCAGAGTGTGGTTTGGTATTGAACCCAGCGACTCCGCTGCATTATTTAGATTATGTCATGGATAAAGTGGATCAAATCTTACTAATGAGCGTCAACCCTGGTTATGGTGGCCAATCATTTATTGAAGGTACCTTAGAGAAGGTTCGCCAAGTTCGCCAGCGTATTATTACAAGCGGTCGTGATATTAGACTAGAAGTGGATGGTGGTATCAAAGCCAATAATATTCGTGCGATTGCAGAAGCAGGTGCTGATATGTTTGTTGCAGGTTCTGCGATATTTAATCAAGAAGACTATAAAAATGCTATTGATGAGATGCGCGCAGAGCTGGCACTGGCTAACGGTAAGTAATTGTAGTCAGTAGTTATAGCCAAATGACATAGCATGTTTTTTGACCTGATTTATGGACGCATCAAAAACTCACTCAAAAAATATGCTTATATATGGCCATCAAATACGCCCCACGATTAATGACGTAGTATGGTTCATTATGAAGTACGATTCACAATGATATATGATAGCGAGTTACACAAAGGTGAAGTATGAATACAAACAATTCAACCGACTTGTCAACGCCGTCTGAATCAGAGACAAGCTCAGCACAGCAACGTCAGGAACAGCCAATACAACGCAGTTTGGTACCGAGAGGTATTACCATTGGCTTAGCAATGTTTGCACTTGTGCTTAGTCTAGCAGGGTATGGTTTTCGCTTGATGGTAGGCGATGATGTAGGAGAGGTAGTACGTCATGCAGCCGTGATAGTACCCTCGTTTATGATTGGTATTCCCCTGTTTTTTTGGGTAGGCTCACGTATAGTTAACAAGATTAAAGGCATGCATATAGAGGGATGGAATGCGATTAGTTTGGGTTATTTAACGTCTTGTATCTCGATGCTATGGTTGATGGGCACTTATAGTTGAATGATTTTATAGTCAGTACTTTATAAATTAGACATGCTGCCAACTATACAGATTATTTATGATGCTATCACTGATACTGCTGCATAATTAATATGATGTTTTTATAAGTTTTTTACACACTTTTTAACCACTAAGTCATGCTCTATAAGCATGACTGGAATTTCACATGCGAATCATGCCTACTAATATTGCCAATATTATCTACCCAAAAGACTTACCAAATGGTTTGTTTACTAGTTTGATCATAGCATGTTTGCTACTAGGGTTATCCTCGTTGCGTCATGGTACGGACTTTCAAGGTTGGCTCAATGTCATGGAAAATTGGCTGATTATGCTGTTGATACTGCCTACTGCTACCGCCACGGTGGCACTGCCTTTTAAATATCGCGATCCAACTCTTGAGCTAAAACTGGTTTATTATTTGGGGATGTTCGTCGCTTTCTTATTTACTTTAGGAAAACTGCGTTACTGGCGCTGATTTTTTCATAAGTTTTATGCTTAAGTGGTTACCTATAGAGAAGACTTATGTGACAGCACTTGAATTTGATGGCCAAAGCGTCCATTGTATAAGGACGATGATCTCCCCGTATTGCTGTAAGAGGTTAAGTTTTTACACGCAATTGTCTTTATACATAATTAGACGGGATAATAAGGAAAAAATTAATGCCATATGATATCGATAATGATATAGAAGTAGATAATGAGAGTACTGACCAATTTGCAGGATTTGCGAAAGAAACCACACTGGAGCTGGTAGAAGCCGAAGACGGTAGGTTGTTATTGCGTGATGCGGAACAAGATGAAGCGCCACTGATGACGATAGATTTTTCTGAAAAACTGAAAGAAATACTGGGTACTGATACGCAAGCGATTGGTCAGCATATGATTCATGCGGCGATTCAAGTCATTATGCAAAAGCAGATGAGTCAGTGGCATGCACATGTTTATGACAAAGAGCCAGCGCATTACAGTTGATTGATATTACAGAGAAGTGATTTTGATAATCACAATTTTGGTGTGACAAATTCTGATGTGACAATGGATACCTCAATTAAAATCAATGAGCAATAAAAAAAGGGTTTATCAATTGATAAACCCTTTTTTATACAAATAATTTATTTAAACAATAAATTATTTGATTTTAGCTTCTTTAAAAACAACGTGCTGGCGTACTTTTGGATCGTATTTCTTAATTTCCATTTTGCCAGGCATAGTGCGCTTGTTTTTGGTAGTGGTATAGTAATACCCAGTACCAGCAGTTGATACTAACTTAATTTTATCTCTCATGATAGCTTTCCTGTAAATGAGGGGTCTTCAAACGATAGGTACGGATCTAAAAGGTTAAGTGGCTACACAAGGTGATTATATAAAATAACTATATAAAAGGTAGCAGAATGGCAGCTTAACGGTTGAAAATTATCAATACACTAAGCTGCAAGTCTCAACTTAAATCTTTTGACCTTGTGCGCGCATATCTGCTAGCACTTTATCGATACCAAGTTTGTCAATGATGCGCATACCTTTGGTAGACACACGTAGACGTACAAAACGATTTTCAGACTCTACCCAAAAACGATGGTTGTGAAGGTTTGGTAGAAAGCGACGACGGGTTTTGTTGTTTGCGTGCGAAACATTATTACCCACCATAGGGCGCTTTCCAGTCACTTGGCAAACTCGAGACATGGCGAACTCCTAATCTATGAGGTATGAGTTTTTCTCATACCAGTCTGGGCAAGTTGCACGTTTTTGCGGCATGGACACAGCAAGCGGCAGCTTTGCACCAAACAAAACTATATGAATGTTGAGTTGGCATTGTTGTTATCTAAAGGCAAATAACAGGCGTACCAATTCAGAAAATTTTAAAGCCGACATTTATACCATAAAAGAGATGAATACTCAAATATTTTTATGATTATTGTGGTTTTAAGGGTGGTTATTATACCTCGAAATGCAGCGGCTATGTTGTTGATTATCTAATAGTAAAGATTATTTTTCAGTTAACCTGTTATTTATGCAATTGTTATAAAAAACAACCAACTCATTCAGCAAAGATTCAAAAAAAAGACTAAAATAACCAGTTTACTATGCTCTAGCATTTGGCTTTAGTAGCAGGTTTCATTTTTTTAATTGGGTTTACTATGTCAGATAATACAAATATTGTTTCGCCATCGAACACGCAGCCTAGTAGTACTTCTCCTAATACGCCAACAACGGCTGCTATCGATACCGCGACATTACTGATTAAGTGCAAAGATCAGGCGGGTATCGTGCAAGCGGTATCTGAGTTTATTCATCGTTATGGTGCTAATATTATTACGCTTGATCAATATTCCACTGCTCATGAAGGCGGTCAGTATTTTATGCGTTTAGAGTTTGCCTTGGCAGGATTGAGCGATATCATTGATAATTTTAAAGCCAGCTTCAATCATACGGTGGCTAGACGTTATAATATGGAATGGCGGTTACATAACAATGCGATCAAAACCAAGGTTGGTATTTTGGTATCGAAATTTGATCATGCGTTGTTAGATTTGTTATGGCGGCATCAGCGTGGTCTGCTTGATTGTGATATTACTTGTGTGGTTAGTAATCACCCTGATTTGCGTCAAGCGGTAGAAAACTTCGGTATCACTTTTCATCATGTGCCTGTTAGCAAAGCCAATAAAGCAGAGGCAGAAGAGCAAATTCATGAGCTGATGGCGGGCAATGACTTGCTCGTATTAGCGCGTTATATGCAGATATTATCATCTGATTTTGTGAAGCGTTGGCCGATGAAAGTCATCAATATCCATCACTCATTCTTGCCAGCCTTTGTGGGAGCGGACCCTTATCGTCAGGCCTATGATAAAGGCGTGAAACTGATTGGTGCAACGGCGCATTATGTTACTGCTGAATTGGATCAAGGGCCTATTATTGAGCAAGATGTGCATCGCGTGACGCATCGTCAAGGTGTGACTGAGTTGCGTGCTATAGGGCGTGATATTGAGCGTAATGTATTGGCGCGTGCGGTCAATTGGCATGTGCAAAATCGTGTGATTGTAGCGGGTAATAAGACGGTGGTTTTTAATTAAAACATTCGACAGTTAGTTTTTATAAAAACATAGCCGTCAGTGGTTATAACTGCTGAACGCTATGCTTTTTATTGTTTTATAACAGCATTTCTAAAACGAATTTGCTACCGATAAAACCAATAGCCAGTAGAATAAAGGCATAAATAGTGATATTGGCAGCCCTTTTACCACGCCAGCCTGCACGCCAACTACCTACTAATAACGTGCCAAACAATAACCATGAGAGTAGACTAAACGCGGTTTTATGAACAATATGTTGAGACATCAAGTCGTGTACATAGATAAAGCCAATACCTAGCGCAATACTGAGTAAGACAAAGCCAACCAATAGCATGTCGAATAATAAGCTTTCCATGCTTTGTAATGAGGGTAGCTTATTGACCCAAAAGCGATGGATCGTGTGATGTTTTAGCTCACGAATTTGTAAGCGTAAAAATAGCGCTTGCACCGCGGCCATCAGCAGCACACAATAGGCCGCCAAAGATAGTAGTATATGCGCCTCAAGCCCAACACTGATATTGGTAATAGGTTGATAAGGGGCGCGACCGATATAGCCAACAGTCATACCTATTAATGCCGTAGGTGCTGCTAAAATAGCAAGGCTAATGATAGGGCGATAGAGACAAAACAGAACATAGAAAAATAAGAAAAACAAACTGATCAGGCTAATGATATTAAATAGATTAAAATTCAGACCGTAAAGGGTTACGACATAAGGATAAAGTAGCACTGCATGTGCCATCATACCGATTGTTAATAATCCCAGACTGATGCCTTTATGAATGGATTTACCTCGAGTTAACGCCCAACCAATGTAAACGCTGACTAAGAGATAAGCTAGGCTAGCAAGTAAGAATGCAAGGTTCACAGACATAAAGCCTCGTCTCATACTGAGTGTAAAACGGCCACTCAGATTGATGCTAAAATGGTATTATCGGAATGATTAGAATAATTGTTTAATTTATCATAAAATGACAGCCAATTGAGTACCATATTGCGTATTACTTATAAAGACTTAGGGTATACCAAACACAATGCCCTGGCTTAAAAATATATTTGCGAATCAATAATTTTATAAAAAGCTTATCAATTTTTGAGTCTACTTGATGCTATAGTGTTGATAATATGCTGTTTTTATCATTATTTTATAAATGCTGATCTAATATTTCATGCTATGCCCGAATATTGTTTATAAACCCTTCAAAAGGTTTTACTAAGAATTATTTTTAACTGAGAGTTATTTATGTTTGATACTTTAACAGAACGACTATCCTCAAGCCTGCGAAATATCGTGGGTAGTGGACAGCTAACCGAAGATAACATCAAAGATACCTTGCGCGAAGTGCGCATGGCCTTGCTCGAAGCCGATGTGGCGCTACCTGTCACTCGTGACTTTGTTAAACGTGTTAAAGAGCAAGCGCTGGGTGCAGAAGTTCTAAAAGAGCTGGCTCCAGGACAGGCCTTTGTCAAAATCGTCCATGACGAGCTGACGGAAATGATGGGCAGTGCCAATCAACAGTTAGAAATGACAGGTAAGCCACCAGTTGTCTATTTACTGGCAGGTTTGCAAGGTGCAGGTAAAACGACTACCGCGGGTAAGTTGGCCAAGTTCTTACAAGAGCGTCATAAGAAAAAAGTCATGTTGGTTTCGGCGGATGTTTATCGTCCAGCCGCCATCAAGCAGCTTGAGCAAGTAGCAGGTCAGGTAAATGCTAAGTTTGTGAACTCAAGCACTGACGAAAACCCAATCGATATCGCGCAACGTGCGATCGAAGAAGCAAAAATCCAGTATCAAGATATTTTAATCATTGATACCGCTGGTCGTCTACATATTGATGACACGATGATGGATGAGATTAAGGCGTTAACGGCTGCCGTCAGTCCATCTGAAACACTATTTGTCGTCGATGCGATGACCGGTCAAGATGCGGCCAATACCGCAAAAGCTTTTAATGATGCATTGCCATTAACAGGTGTTATTCTGACCAAGACAGATGGTGATGCTCGCGGTGGTGCTGCACTTTCTGTGCGTGCCATCACAGGTAAGCCAATCAAGTTTTTAGGTCGCGGTGAGAAACTAGACGAGCTAGAGCTGTTCCATCCTGAGCGTATTGCTCAGCGTATCTTAGGTATGGGTGATGTACTGAGCTTGGTTGAAGAAGTCGAGCAAAAAATCGACCGCGATAAAGCCGAAAAAATGGCGAAAAAGATGCAAAAGGGCGGTGAATTCGACCTTGAGGATCTGTTAACGCAGTTTCAGCAAATGAAAAATATGGGCGGCATGGCAGGATTTTTAGATAAAATGCCAGGTATGGGTGGCTCTGATATGCAAAAAGCCGTTGAAGATGCCAAGCCAGAAGAAAAAGTGCGTGAAATGGAAGCCTTGATTAATTCTATGACACCGTTTGAGCGTAAAAACCCTGATAAGATTAATCCAAGCCGTAAGCGTCGTATCGCTGCAGGTTCTGGTCGCGAGATTCAAGACGTGAATCGTTTGCTAAAGCAGCATAAGCAGATGGCCAAAATGATGAAAATGATCTCTAAGCCGGAAGGCATCAGTAAAATGATGAAGTCTATGAAAGGTTTGATGGGCGGCGGCGGAGCAGGTGGTGCTGGTCCGTTATTCGGCGGTGGTGGTCAGCAAGGTGGCGCAAAAGATGTGAACCCAGAGCAAATGGCAAAACAGATGGGTCTTGATCCAAACAACATGCCAAGCACTGAAGAGATGCAAAAGCAAATGCAAGAAATGCAAAATCAAGCGCCAAAGAAGTTTAAAACCCGCTTTTAAACCATAGCTGATTGTACTGCTTATAATTTTTGATGGAGCCTCAAAACTGATATGGTTTTGAGGCTTTTTCTTTTTCTCTACTCTGACTCAGTACGCATGGATAAAGTATGAAAAACGTAGAAAGTCATAAAATTTGTTTGTCCTAAATGCTATGATAGGCACTATTTTATTTGTTTGTCCTAAATGCTATGATAGGCACTATTTTATGATGCCAAGCGTACAAGCCGAGGTGATGATGTTTTTAGCAATGGATACTGTGTTTGATCAGTGCTCGATCGCAATTTTGGATGTAGATGGTCAGGTACTATCGAGTCATACCGAAACTGGTAAGCGTCAGCAGACTCAGCAGATTCTACCCATGATCGATGCGGCCTTATCTGAAGCGCAGTTAAAGCTGGCTGATATACAGGCCTTGATCTTTAACCGTGGTCCTGGCGCTTTTAGCGGTATCAGAATCAATACAGCGGTAGTACAAGCGCTATCTGTCGCACATGACACTCCTTGTGTGGGCGTTTCAAGCTTACAGGCGATTGCGCAGCGTGCGTATAACCAATATGGTCTGACACAAGTCTATAGTGCGCTGGATGCTCGTATGCAGCAAGTGTATTTTGGGCAGTACGCAGTAATCGATAGTGAAGCCGGCATTATGCAGCCAGTACTGATTGCTGATAATGATAGCACCGAGCAGCTGCTGGATTATGACAGCCAAACTGACCTTGATATCCCAGTAGTCGGTAATGGCGCAGGTTTATTGACTTTGCATGATACACAAGCATGGCATGAATACGTGTCACCGGATGCGGTGGTCATCGGTCAGCTCGGTATCGCGCAATTTATGGCGATAGGTGGAGTAGAGGCGTCACAAGCTTTACCAAAGTACTTACGTAACCAAGCTTGGAAAACGCTGAAAGAGCAAGGCAAAGCATAGTTGTTTTCAGTCATTTGTCGTACTATGCAAAATATAACAACACACTAAAAACTGTATTAACCAATAGGTTTGTATCTAGGAAAGCCACCGTGGATATTATTTTATTAATTCAAGCTGTCATCATGGGTATCGTTGAAGGTATCACTGAGTTTTTACCCATTTCTAGTACGGGCTACCTAATTTTATCAGCAGATGTGATGGGTTTTTGGACCAAAGAAAAAGTCGATTTGTTCGTCGTTGTCGTGCAATTGGGTGCTATCTTGGCCGTTATTTATGACTATTGGGGTAGACTGTGGCAAGCGCTCATGGGCTTGCTAACGGGTAAAGCAGAAGGCATGAATAACCCAAGGCAACTTGGACTGAGTTTGATTGTATCTACTATTCCTGTAATGATCGTTGGTTTTACCTTCGCTGATGAGATTAAAGCCTATTTATTTAATCCGATTACTGTCGCAATTATGCTCATCATTGGTGGTTTGTTGATATTCTATGTTGAGAGTCGTCCTAAAGCGGTCATTGCAAATGAAGCTGAAGATGTCAGCCTAAAAACAGCGTTGATGATTGGGTTATTTCAATGCTTGGCACTAATACCAGGAACATCACGCTCAGGTGCTACTATCATTGGTGCCCTGTGGCTTGGTGTCTCGCGCAAAGCGTCAGCAGAGTTTTCATTCTTTTTAGGTATTCCTGTTATTGTAGGTGCGGCACTATTAGATTTAATCAAACATGGCGACGTACTGACCAATAGTGACGATTGGCTAGTGCTGGGCGTTGGCACGGTGGTGTCATTTATCGTCGCTTTACTTTGTATTCGTTTGCTTGTGGCATGGGTGAGCCGTCGTGATTTTACCATCTTTGCTTGGTTACGTATTATCACAGGTGTGCTTGTTTTGATCGCTGCTTGGGGCTTTGGTTATCAAATGGCAGGTTAGCTGTTGCTATGACTTATAGCGTTATTAGCAGTCGTAAAGAGGGTAGTCATGAGTAGGTTGGATACAGTTTCTAATAAGGCTATCGCCTTTATGCAGTGCCAGCTACTCTACGTGAGCGAGTCGCAGCACAGTCAAGTGGATATGTTGCAAGCATTGATAGAACAGCACCGATTACCAATCATATTAAACGCTGAGTTGTCTGTCGATAAATTAACACAAAAACGTCGCCAGCAATTAAGTCATAGCGCCACTCAACCTATCTTATTATTGGATAATAAAGATAAGCTATCATGGCTCAGTGATGGTCTGAGTGTGACGCCAGAGTGGGACAAACTACAACGCCGTGTGGTGAGTGCAGGACGAAAGTCCGAGTTGCTATTGCAGGCTGCTAAGATCACATCGGATAGTAATGTTATTGATGCGACGGCTGGTTTCGGTCATGATAGCCTAATATTGGGTAGTACTGGCGCACAGGTCACCATGCTAGAGCAGCAACCATTAATGGCATTGCTATTATTGGTAGAGCAGCAGCGTATGAGTGCGTTGCCGAACTGGCAAAAGCTAATGTCACGTCTACAAATTGTAAATATTGATGCGCTGAGTTATTTTGAAATGCTCAAAGCGGAACCAATGACCAGTGATAGTAAGGTTATTGATGTCGTATATCTGGATCCTATGTTTCCAGAGGACAGCTATCAAGACAGCAAGACAGGAAAAGGTGCTAAAGTGGGCAAGCACATGCAAGCATTACATCAACTAGCAAGCCCGCCAACAGTAGAAGAAGAGTGTCAGCTGCTCAAGTCAGCACAATCTATCGTTAGTCAATCTACACAGCACTCTGGTCGTGTGGTCGTAAAACGTCCTCAGCAGGCCCCATTTTTAGCAAGCCAACAACCTAGTGAAAGCTGGCATAATGAGGCAGTGCGCTTTGACGGTTATTTTGCTTGATAGTGACTGTTTACTAGAGATTGTTGGATAGTAACTGTTTACTAGTGACTGTTTGATAGTGATTGTTTACAAGAAAAATGGATTTAGGAGCAAGGAATGTCAACGCTAATTATTTGGGCGATGGGTGCGGCGCTATTATTGATTAATATCATTTTGCGTACTCGAATCCTGCGGCTCGAAGCACGTCTAAAAGAGCTAAGCAATCCACAAGAGCAGCTGGATTTTTTGCGTCAGCAAGCATCACAGAAAGATAAAGTCCCTGCACTGAAAGCTTTGCGCAAACAGTATCCTGAGATGTCACTAGTAGAAGCCAACCAATTGTGGAAACAAATTCAGTAACTAGCTAATTCATTAACTAGCTAATTCATTAACCAGACAATTCAGTAACTAGCCAAATCACTTAACAGTCATTTTAGTCGCTTTTCGCAAAGACTATGAGCGCGTATATAACATATTCTATTGATGATAATAAATAACCATGACATTTAAAGATAAACTACAAGCTTATATTCAATTGACCCGCTTTGATAAACCTGTGGGCATTGAGCTATTGTTATGGCCAACATTATGGGGTGTGCTACTGGCTGCGATGGGTCAGGCTCAGCAACAAGGCGCGCCAGCAGCACTGCCGAGTTTTAAGATATTTATAATCTTTGCGCTTGGTGCGGTTTTTATGCGGGCAGCTGGTTGCGCCATTAATGACTTCGCTGATCGAAAAGTCGATGGTCATGTGACTCGTACTAAGGGACGACCATTAGCGGATGGACGCCTATCAGGTAAGGAAGCCGTTGCTGCATTTTTGGTGTTGGTGTTATTAAGTGCCAGTTTACTATTCTTCCTACCCATTGCTGTGTTTTATTGGTCGCTTGGTGCGGTTGTATTGGCGTTTATTTATCCATTTATGAAACGCTACACCCATTTGCCACAAGTGTTTTTAGCAGCGGCTTTTGGTTGGGCGATACCGATGGCCTATGTGGCGATACAAGGCACGCCTGACATTTGGTGTTGGTTGTTGTTTATCGCCTATATGTGCTGGACGGTAGCTTATGACACACAGTATGCCATGGCTGACCGCGAGGACGATTTAAAAATTGGTGTAAAATCAACGGCGATATTATTTGGTCGCTATGATGTGATTATCATCTCGCTACTACAGACGTTATTTTTGCTAATTATGGGCGTGGTCATATGGCATTATTTTTCACCGACCACTTTAGGCATTACGCCAGTATTTGGTTTGGCATTAGTAGCCATGATGTTTACCAAGCAAAACAGTGCTTGTGCTAGTTACAACGCGCGCGCTTGCTTTCAGGCATTTTTGGCCAATATTTGGGTGGGACGTTACATCTTTGCGCTCATTGCCATCGCTTGTATATGGACAACGGTTAATGGATGAGTTAAATAAGGTATCAAGGTTAAAAGCGAAAAAAATCTTTGATACCAATACGTCTGCTATCGATTATCAGGCACGATTGGCTGAGCAGGGCCTCACACGCGAGCAAGTCATCGCAACGGAGCGTAAACTGGCAAAATTTGCCAATACCATGGATTCGTTAGTACGGATACCGTTTACCAAACAAGGCATGGGTGCGGACGCTGCGCTATCGACTATTCCGCTGGCAGGTGATTTGGCGGGACTGGCTTTGACCAGTTATGCATTTGTGTTGGGTCGTCAATTGGGTGTGCCTGCACATAAGATGACGCCTGCTGTCAGACTGGCGCTTATCGATATGGTGGTGGGTATCGTGCCTGGTATTGGCACATTGTTTGACATATTTATTCGTCCGAGCCGTAAAACCTTGGGTATCGTGCACGGGCATCTGCATGATGAGTATGGCATCACTGAAACCATGCACATGGATCGACCATTCTTACATCAGTCATTAGAAGACAAGCAGCAGCACAGCCGCTTTTGGCGAATCCCTATTATTGCTTGGCTGTATTTGCATATTCCTGATATTTTAGGATTGATTGTCATTGTGGTGGTTGGCTGGGGATTATGGGTAATGATGAGCTGGTTGGTCAGTCTATTTGGGAAAGCTACTGGGTTTGGCTAAAACAAAACAATCAGCAGCAGAAGCGGTACACGCTATTATTTAACGTGTGCCGCTTTTTTTATGGCAATTTTTTATAGCAGATTTTGATAAATAGTAAGGCTTAGGCATTACTCAGTGACGACTTCTGCTTCTGCACTGACCGCATCAAAACTAGTGACTTTGTTATTTTGGACAAGGTCGATAGTACCACCGCCAGCATGACTGACCAGCTCAAGGCTACCATCCTTCGAGCGATAAGTAGGGTTATTACCTTGGCCTTTTGGTGCACTTAGCGTCATCTTTGGTTTATTGGACATTGTGACAATAGCATTTAGCGTACCTTCCGCTGAGGTCTCGAATATCACTGATAGCGTTTCACCTGTTGCGTTTTCATAACGGACATCGGTGATTTGTGTCCCTTTGATCGCTTGCTCAGGGTTAGGTTTTACCTCAGTCGTGGGTGGTGCTGAGTTGTTCGCCTCAACGTCACCTTCTAACTGTTCTAAACTAATATCACTATTTGCATCTGTTGGCTGTGCTGTCGTATTGTCGGTATTGTTGTCTAAGTTTGCATCAGCGTCAGCACCAGTGTCAGGGGCGTTGATATTGGTCGTGACGGGCGTTGTTTGTACGGCTGTTTCGGTCTGTGTGTCATTATCTGACTCAGGTTCTGAGCCTTTTTGACAAGCTGCCAGTAGCAAGACACTAAAAAAAGCAACAGGTACTATCCGATAGAAAAATTTGGCAGTTGGCGAGTGTGAGTTAAAATAATTCATGAGTAGATCTTTATCCAATAAGCGTGCTTTATTTACGCACAGTAAATTATGTGAGTCAGTTTTTGTATTAATTATTGACTGTTATAAGTGTCCACTATCTTAGTGAGTAAGGTAAGAGGCGTTTGATGACGAGCCAAAAGCAATTTATTTTATCTTTAAACTGTCGGCTGCCATACCGCTTTCTTTGTAGACATCGTCCAAATATCGGCGACTGGCAAGCAGTTTGTCAACGACACCACTTTGGCTTTGGGTATTAAGCTTTTGCGAAAAATCTAAAATTGAGTTCAACTGTTCTAATACAATGTCATAACTGGTATTTTGTCGATCGGTATCAATAACGACTGTTTTTGCATAGCTTTGGTCAAGGCTTAGATAGTCAGTAATCAATTCTGGCACACGGGTAGCGATGAGTTTATTGAAGGTGAATAACTGTGATTCAGTAATTTCATCGTGATGCGTGGACTCGTATTGCTGACCAATAGCATCCATAGTAACTCGAAAATTCTTAGGCACTTGCTCGTTATATAGCAGTTGTACAAATGGATGATGAGCTGAAAAATTAATTACGCTAAGAGTGCTATCTTGTTCATTACCTACTGACTCTTTAATTGACTCTGCTTGAGACTGAACCGCGATATGATGCGCCGATGCTAAATACTCTTGATGGCGTTGTATAGAGTTATTTTGAGTGTGCTTAGATTTTTCCTTCATCACAAAGAATATGGGTACGATCGCAATTAAGCTAAGTAGAATGAGCAAGAGGGGAAAAGACATATTGGTACTCTGTCGTTAGAAGTGCTATTTATT